>MFLV01000028.1:4053-6039 GCA_001781435.1 Candidatus Kaiserbacteria bacterium RIFCSPLOWO2_01_FULL_51_21 | reverse complement strand
CGCACCCCGCTTATTTTATAAATGCTAAACACCGAGTGTTCAACAGTATTTAGAACAGCAGGAGCGGTCTATTCAAGTTTTTTGCAAAATTACAAAATGGAAGAAGTAGATACGTTGGCAAAGATTGTTTGGTGGAGGAAACGGTGCCAGCCACCATTAAATCTCTAAACGTGTGGCCTGACCAATGATGGACCTACGAGGTCCATCATTGGTTCCCAACTGATTTTTAAAAATGTTTTCATCGGACCAACCATTTAAATATTATGATATATCATAATAATCTCTGGTCTAATTCGTACGAATGGTACCAATGATGGAATAACAAAAAGAAAAGCCCCGCGCGGAAGGTCCGGAGGGGCTGTGCCAAAAACGGCAAAGGTAATTAACGAAGGGGTTCGGGATTGTACGAGACCATGTTGGGGTAACGCTTCGCGAGCACATCGATGTCCTTGCAGATGCTCTCGACATGCCGCTCAGCCAGTCCGTACTTCACCTCGGAAGCGATGCGGTAGATTTCCTCGGGCGCGACTTTGAACGAGCCGTCGTTTACGAGCCGCGTGACGAGAGTGTTCTCGCCGCCAGCTTCTATTTCCGCGGCGGTATCCATCGCGTGCTTCTGGATGATGTCGTAGGCGCTCTCTCGTCCCATTCCCGTTTCGACCGCCGCCATGAGGAAAGCAGTCGTCGAGAGGAAGGGTTGAAAGTACTTGAGCTCCCGCTTGATGAGGGCGGGGAAGACCTCCATCTCATCGAGCACCGTGAGCATTGCCTCGTAGAGCCCATCGAGCGCGAAGAACGCTCCGGGAAAGGCAAGCCGTCGCGGAACGGAACACGAGACATCGCCCTCGAACCACTGATCACCGGCAATGCGCTCGATCATCGTCTTGAATCCGCACAAGGCGCTGTAAAGTCCCACGATGCGCTCGCTGGTGCGAGCGTTTTTCTTATGAGGCATTGCCGAGGAGCCTTTCTGCCCCTTTTTTCGTCCTTCTTGGGCAAGGCCGAGTCCCGCCATGAGCCGCACGGTCTTGGCAAAGTTACTGCACGCGGCGGCGAGTTGCACCAAGATGTCGAGCACTTCTAGGTCAAGTGTTCGCGGATAGACCTGTCCCGTGCTGTCGAGTACGCGCGGGAATCCGAAGTAGTCACGGACGTGACTATCGAGATCCGTGACAGATACTTCCGAACTCCCCAACAGGTCGAGCATGTCCTGCTGTGTTCCCATTGCGCCCTTGATGCCACGCAAGGGATAGCGTTCGATGAACTGCTCCAGATGCTCGAATGCCAGCATGAGCTCGCGGGCATGAGTCGCCAGACGCTTGCCGTGGGTCGTTGGTTGCCCTGGGGCGAGATGTGAGCGTCCGGCGATGGCGAGTGCCTGGTATTCAAGGGCAAGGTTCCGAAGGCGCACAAGAATGGCGACTGTCTTATCGCGGGCAAGCCCGAGTCCCGCGAAGATTTGACACTGTTCAACGTTATCGGTCTCATCACGGGAGGTGAGCCCTTGGTGAAGGCACTCATAGCCGGCGACTTCATTGAAGGCGCGCAGTTGCGCCATTACGTCATGACGAAGTTCGAGATCGAGTGCGTCGATTCGGACGAGGTCGATGTTGTCCCGCGTGCGCTTGTATGCCTCGACAGCGCCCTCGGGTATGGCGAGGCCGTACTTTTGCTGTATTTCGAGAATGAGGATCCACAAGTCGCGCAGGAGCTCGGCTTTCCGCCTGCGCCCCCATATCGCCTTAGCTCCCGAACTTGCATAACGAAGCGCGAGAACGTCGGGGAAATCTTCAAGGTCCATGTCCTCTCTCCATGTAAAAGCGACTCTGTCGCGAGTCCCGGATGTTTTCTGTCCGTCAAAACCCTAACAGAAATGGGACAAAGCGGCAACGAAAAAGAAAAGCCACGTTTATGTAAATATGTGAAAACAAAAAAATCAGCGCGGGCTCTCGTGAGAGCCCGCGCTACAGTCTACCTTGAGGTGCT
>MFLV01000028.1:0-4035 GCA_001781435.1 Candidatus Kaiserbacteria bacterium RIFCSPLOWO2_01_FULL_51_21 | reverse complement strand
TGCCGAGCGCCCGCCAGCCGATGTCGGTGCGGAAATCGATAACTTCTCCGAAATCACCTGGGACAATGCGAATGGCGTTTTCATACGCCCGCGCGTGGGCGATTCGAAGCACTGGTGCAACGGCGACTACCGTACCGATGCGCCCGAGGCAGTTGGTCATCGGCACGCCTTTCTTGTTGAGCTTCATGCCGGCGTCGAAGAAGTGTATGCCGGGACCCAGAGGGTCTTTCAGAGCCAGAAGAGGAATGTCCAAGGTTGATTTTCCCGGGTACACATCCGAGACCAGTACGACGCCGAGGGCCTGTGCGATTTGGTTTGGCTCGGGTACGCTCGAAAGATTGCCCGACGCCGCCGCGTAGCACAGTTTCCCGAAGTCCCCGTCGATGACCGGAAGAATCACCTGCGTCTCCGGGTCACCGAGCCGGCAGTTGCACTCAAGGATGAAGACGCCGTCCTTCGTCACCATGAGGCCGAGGTAGAGGAAGCCCCGGTACTCGATGCCCTCGGCGACAAACGCGTCGACGACCTTCTTCATGAGCCGAGCGATGTCGCCCCGGAGCACCGGCGAGAGATTCATCGTATAGGCGCCCATGCCGCCGGTGTTTGGATTTGGGTCCTCACGCCGACGTTCCTTGGGACCGTCCTCTGGGTTGTCTTCGAACCGCTGCTTGTGGTCTTGGACGAAGGGGAAGCCATAAACGGTTTTGCCATTCGTGACTCCCATCGCCGAGACCTCGAAGCCTACGAGACGGTCTTCGACGATGACGATTCTCCCTGCCTCGCCGAACTTGTCGTTCATCATGAACTCGGTGAGGACGCCTCTCGCCTCTTCGTCCGAATCCGGCAGCTCGACGCCCTTGCCGCCGCAGAGCCCATCGGCCTTGATCACGATTTTTTTGGCGCCGCCGCAGTTCAAGATATGGTTGTAGGCGCTGCGGGGGTCAAACGTGATCGCGAACGGCGCGGTTGGGAGATTGTGACGCGCGAGAAACTGTTTGAACCGCGCCTTGCTTCCTTCCACCCAAGCCGCAGTGGCTTTCGGGCCGCAGCAGAGAATGCCGGCCTCTTCGAGCCGGTCGGCGAGACCCGCAACGAGCGGCGCCTCGGGGCCGACTACGACGACGTCAACCTTGTTCTCGACAGTGAAGCGCACAATGCCGTCGAGGTTGTCCGGCTTGAGGTCCGGGATACAGCTCGCGTGCTCTGCGATGCCGGCATTGCCCGGAGCGCAGAAGACGTTGTTTTCCTTGTTTTTGGCAAGCGCCCAGCAGATGGCGGCCTCGCGGCCGCCGCTTCCCACAACCAAGAATCGCATGATGTCACTCCCTTTGTTTGAGGTTTCGTATGAATTTCGATGAGCAGATTACTCTTAAAACTCTGCGGCAAATGTATTCTACGGGTATGCTTCTGTCAACGTAAAAACAAAAGACCCCGCGGAAAACAGGGCTTTCGCCGCGGCGCGACGACGTGGAGCCCGTTTTTTCTGTTTTCTGTTGATAGAATGTTTCGTGATGTGCGAAGCAAGAAGTATACCCAGCACCACTTTGTGTACAAAGTGCTGCTGGGTATACTTAAGAGAATGGAATTGAAATCTATTCGGAGACCCGCGGCGCGAGGAGGCGCCGCGGGCAGGGGTACCTTCTCCGACCCGCGCAAAGTGGTGTCGCTCTTCGGACTTGCCGAGGGACTCCACCTTGCGGATTTTGGCGCCGGAAGCGGACACTATGCTCTTGCCGCGGCACGGGCAGTGGGACATAGTGGCAAAGTGTACGCAATCGATATCCAGGAAGGGCTTTTGGCGCGCATTAAAAACTTAGCGGCGGCGGAGCATTTGCGGAACGTCTTACCCATTCGAGGGAACATCGAGCAAGTCGGCGGCACGAAACTCCGAGACGGGGCAGTGGACGCCGTGATGCTCTGTAATGTCCTCTACCAGGTTGACCACAAGGGCAATGTCTTGAGCGAAGCCAAACGCGTGATCCACCCCAAGGGGCGTCTCTTTGTCGTCGATTGGACCGATTCGTTCGGGGGGCTTGGCCCTCATCCTTCGGATGTCGTCACCGAAGCAGAGGCGTCTGAGATGCTTGGGCAAGCCGGTTTTACGGTTGAAAAATCTTTTTCTGCCGGTGCACATCACTTTGGAATCATTGCAAGAAGACCATAATGAAAACATTTCACATCATTATTCTGGCAATCTTCATCGTGCTTGCAATTGCAGGAGTCGCTGTCTTTGCGGGGCTTGGCGGCATCGGGCGGACAACAAACAATGTCGGCACGGTCGTTATCTGGGGAACGCTTCCGCACCTCACAATGAATGCCGTGCTCGAAAGCGTCCGCGAGACGCGAGATGATTTCGGAGACGTCTCTTATCTTGAGAAGAACCCGGCAACCTTTGAAAATGATTTGGTAGAAGCTATCGCCTCCGGTAAGGGTCCCGACCTCTTTTTGCTTTCACAAGACCGAATTCTTCAAAACGGAGATAAGGTTTTGCGGATTCCCTACACCGCTATTGACGAGAGGACTTTCAAGGACCGCTATATCTCGGAAGGAGAGCTCTATCTTTCAGGCGACGGCATACTCGGTTTGCCGTTTACCGTGGACCCACTGGTCATGTACTGGAATCGGCGAATCTTTGCCGATGCGGGGATTGCGAAACCTCCCGAATTCTGGGATGCATTTTTTCAGTTAAGCCAGAAAATGACCAGGCGCAATGAAGCCAATACTATTCTTCGGGCCACCGTGCCCCTTGGCGAATATGCAAACGTGCCGAATGCGAAAGAGACGCTCTCGGCGCTTATCCTACAGGCGGGAAGCCGGATTGTGGTAAGAGAGAGCGACGGGACAATGAGTGCCTCGCTGGGGAAAAGCGATGCTAGCGTCAAAATCCCTCCGGCGGAAGCGGCGCTTCGCTTTTATACCGAGTTCTCCGACCCTTCAAAAATCGACTACTCGTGGAATCGGGCGCTTCCGCTGGCCGAGAAGGAGTTTATGGCGGGGGATTTGGCCGTCTATTTCGGCTTTGCGAGCGCTCTGCCCGCTATTCGCGCCGCAAACCCCAATCTTGATTTTGATGTGTCGCTCCTCCCGCAGGTCCGGGATGCGAAGAACAAAGCAACCTTTGCCAACATGACGGCGCTTTCCATATCGCGGGGGACCGCTAACGCTACGGGGGCGTACCTTGCCGCCGCCGCTCTTTCGGACACCGCGCCGCTTACCATTCTCTCAAAGGCTATAGTACTGCCGCCGGTGCTCCGAACACTGCTTTCGGTGCCGCCATCGGAGTCCTACCAAAGCACGTTCTATCAATCGGCGCTCATCTCGGTTGGATGGCTTGACCCGAATCCCGAGAAGACAGAGGGGATATTCCGCGATATGATTGAGAATACGACCTCGGGAAAGTCGCGCCTCTACGACTCGGTTTCCAATGCCGAGCAGGAGATCGGAAACCTTTTGCGAGGAAAGTAACCATTATTCATTTTAGTATTCCCATGAAGTACTTAAGTAAAGTTGGCTTTGGTGTTGCAATGGCAGTTACACCCCTCACCGCATTTGCCGTTTCAAATCTGCAGGGGCTTATTGATCTCTTAAAGGGTCTGCTTCAAGGCATTGGAGGCTTAATCATCGGGCTGGCGTTCGTTGCATTCTTCTGGGGCCTTGCCAAGTTCATTATGAACGCCGATGACGAGACGGCGCGCTCTGAAGGCAAGCGATTTATGATATGGGGCATCATTGCGCTTTTTGTTATCATTTCCATCATGGCCATTCTCGGAGTTCTCAATAACACATTCTTTGGCAGTGGTGTTAACTTGCAGGGCACGACAGATTATGGAGGTTTTGATTGGGGAGGTACAGGTGGCTCGGTGCCGGTTCCACCTCTTCCCTCGGGTGATATGCGTAGTATCTGATGTGGGTCTGTTCAGACTAGGCAGTACACAACTCTCAACACTACATTGTTCGACACCGAGTGTCGAACAATGGTATTCAATAAAATGAAAAAGTTTATTATTCCGGCGAGTGTGCTGCTTCTTCCGGGCG
>MFLV01000027.1 GCA_001781435.1 Candidatus Kaiserbacteria bacterium RIFCSPLOWO2_01_FULL_51_21 | reverse complement strand
GGGTATTGATACTGTCAATAATCAAAATTATGCTGAAATACAGAATGATTTCACAAACACCAAGTCGGCGATAAACGGCGGCGAGGACGCGTTATGGGATTTCCCGTTGGTTGATTTTTCTGCCCCCCCCTCAACAACCTATTGTTTTCGTGCCGTCCAAGGCGGCGGGGAGGTGCTTACCAACTACAGTGTGTACCCGGAAATTACGACAGCTGGGATGGCAAAAGTGGTCTTACGAAGCGCTGTTCGTCTGCGCCTGGTTCGTTTGAGGTAGGTCTACGACTCGTAGAGTATGAATCGAAAATTCTTTATCATGGTAACCGTTGTATTTGTGGGAATTGGGGGAGCGGGCGCGCTTAGCTGGCAGTATTTTTTGCAAAAAAATACTATTGGCGTTCCCGTTTTGCTCCAACCCTCCAACTCGCAAGCTTCGCTCGGGGCCGAATATCGAGTTTTTGAGCATCCGAAATTTGGGTTTTCGGTCGAATATCCAGCCGAGTTTTCCGCGGCCCGCTATGAAGAAGCCGATAATGCTGAAACTATTCTTTTTGAAAATAAAAAGGAAGGAGAGGAGAAGCTCGGGTTTCAGATCTTCATAACGCCCTTCGGAGAGGAAACGATAACGCGCGAGAGAATACTTCAAGATATTCCAAATGCAGGTATCGAGGAGCCGCAGGAAGCAATTTTGGGTGACGGCACCCACGCCCTTATTTTTTGGAGCAACGACGAAGCGGTCGGGAAAACAAGGGAAGTGTGGTTTACCCACGGCGGGTATCTTTATGAAGTCTCGACCTATGCGCGCCTCGACACCTGGCTTGCAAATATACTCAAAACTTGGCAATTTGAGCGGTAACCCCACTTGGAGGCTTAGCCTCCAAGTGTTAAAATAGACGCATGAGGAAGACTGTTTTTGCAAACGGAGAATTCTATCATATCTATAATCGAGGCACGGATAAAAGGACCATTTTCCTCGATGAGGATGATGTGGGACGTTTTTTCCAAAGCATGGAAGAGTTTAATACTCTTGAACCCATTGGCAGTATTTACGAGCGATCTTTTCTCCAAAATCCAAAAACGCCTCAACTTAGAGGCTTAGCCTCCAAGTTGAGGCGTAAGACAAAACTCGTCAATTTTATCTGCTACTGCGTTCATTCAAACCATTACCACTTTCTTCTTGAGCAGATCGTTGAAAGAGGAATTGAAAAATTTTTACATCGGCTGGGGACTGGTTACACGATGTATTTCAATACTAAATACAAAAGATCCGGGTCCCTTTTTCAAGGTAGTTTTAAATCAATCCATATTAACTCGGATGAATATTTGCTTTATGTGAGTGCTTATATCAATCTAAACACCCAAGTCCACCAACTTGGAGGCTTAGCCTCCAAGTTGGTGGGGAGCAGGTCGAGTTGGGAGGAATATCAGAAAGACGAGAAAGGAGGTTTTTGCAAGAAGGAAATAATCCTTGGTCAATTTGAGAACACTAAAGAATATGAAGAATTTGCGAGAAGCTCACTAACAGAAATTTTAGAAAGAAGAAGAAAGGAAAAAGAAATAGACAGCCTGCTTTTAGAATAAATTCTCCCACTTGGAGGCTAAGCCTCCAAGTGGGGGGGGGGTCCGTTACTATAGTCTATAATTGTCTCATGGGGTATACTTTAATCATTACATAGTTATTTACCTATGCTGAATTTCAATCGTCGACATTCTTCCGAGCTTGATTCGCCGGCGAATCAAGAGCCGGAAACCGAAAAGACATCATCGCGCTTTGATGCATCCGGGTTGCGTGACGAGTTATTGCAAGAAACCAGTGAGAATCATAGAAGCGTATACCGCGGCGCGTCTCAATATATAGTATCTAAAGTACCGAAACATGTTTCGCTCCGTACAATCGGCATTGGCGTACTCATCGTGATTGCGCTCCTGATACTCTCGCGATTCGATGCATTGCCGTTTGGCGGTTTGGGCGCAGGAACCTATCAAGCAGTATTCTTGAGCAACGGTCAGGTATATTTCGGCATGCTCTCGCACCGTAAGAGTCAATATCCGACCCTTACCAATATTTACTATCTTCAGACGGGACAGCAACTACAGCCAAGCGCAACTAGTCCAAACGTCAGTCTTGTAAAGCTTGGCGATGAGTTACACGGACCTGCGGACACGATGAGAATCAACCGCGACCACATTGTTTTTATTGAGGACCTGAAACCGGATTCGCAAGTGGTCGCGCTCATTAAACAGGGGCAGGAGCAATGAGCGTATGTATTTCACTCGCGCTTTGCGGGTAGCAAGTTTTATCGCCGTTGGATTCCTCGGGTTTTTCTTTGGAATTCTATCGATTGATGCGGTTGATGCCGCGGAGTTCAGCGCTTCCAATTTCCGCGTTAAAGATCCGGTCATTACGCCGGGGGGTTACGGCACATCCTCAAGCTATCAGCTTTTTGGCACTATTTCCCAAATTGGTCTTGGCACCTCCACGGCGACCGGCTTCAACGTTCTCAGTGGTTTTCTCGGCTTCCCTTCTGTAACGCTTCCGACGGTTTCGGCAACTGCTGGCGACGGGTCAGTATCGCTTTCGTGGAGCGTTTCCTCAGGCGCTCTCGGCTGGGTGGTTTCCGGGTACAGTACAGGCTATGCCGCAACCTCCGGTGGTCCCTATACCTACGCTTCGATTGGTTCAACGACGTCTGCCACGGTTACTGGTCTTACGAACGGCACCACCTACTATTTTGTTGTTCTTCCGGAAGACGCATTCGGCAATCGTATTGCGACATCCTCGCAAACTTCCGCAACGCCGGTTGCGGGGACAGGGGGTACGGGGGAAACTAGCGGAACAGGAGGAGGCGGTATTATCGTAGGTCTCTTCGGGACTACAAGCCCATTTTCTCTTCCAACAACTGCATTTAGACGTATTTTCCGACCAGGAGTAGTACCGCGTGAGGTTGACTTAAACAATGACGGTATCGCTGATATCGGCGATTTAAGCATCCTGCTTTTTTATTATGGTCGTCCACTCGCGGCGGGGCGCAACAGAGCGGATATAAATGATGACGGGGAGGTTACTATCGCCGATATTTCCATTTTGTTCTACTACTGGTCATAATGTATGCGAATTCCACGCACCTCATTTCGTCTCGCACTTATTGGCGCACTTATCC
Organism: Candidatus Kaiserbacteria bacterium RIFCSPLOWO2_01_FULL_51_21; assembly: GCA_001781435.1. Classification (GTDB taxonomy): domain Bacteria; phylum Patescibacteriota; class Minisyncoccia; order Phycocordibacterales; family 2-01-FULL-51-21; genus 2-01-FULL-51-21. The sequence continues at coordinate 13,736 of MFLV01000027.1, read as the reverse complement.
TGCCGCTTGCGGCGGCAGTAGCAGCGGCAGAGCCGTCTATTTCTTTCCGTGTCCCGGCAGCTTCTATTGCACCCAGCGGAACAATCGCGGTGCCGATATTTATTACGAGCAGCGTGCCGCTCAATGCGTTTGCCGTAACGCTTCGGTACCCGCCGGAGTTGCTTTCCTACGTTTCGTATCAGGCGAGGAATTCGATTGTCGACGTGTGGAAGCAAGAGCCGACTGCCGACGGGGAGGGGCTCATACGCTTTGAAGGTGGCGCACAGAAGGCATTTGTCGGCACAGACGGCGAACTCATGACCTTGTTTTTTGAGACCCGTGCGACCGGAATCGCGAAGCTTTCTTTCGAACAGGCGCAATTCTACCGAGCCGATGGCACCGGCACGCGAGTCGCGGTCAGCGCTCTCCCGGCTGCCATCCGCATAACTTCCGGCGGTACTGCGGGGACGCTTCCCGCCGATTCGGCGCCGCCGGTATTCTCGGAAGTTCAATTAGTGAGTAATCCGGAAAACGGTGCCTATCTCATCACCTATACCGTAGCTGACGAGGGGACCGGGATCCGTGAAGTGTTGGTGCGAACGAAAAGCTTTCTTTTTTGGAGCGTGCGGCGTATCGCTTCACACCCGGTGGCTGTGCCGCCCTTTGTGTGGTCGCTAGAGCTCGTTGCTTCTGATGGCGCAGGCAATAAAACGACAAAAGGATTCCATTTTTACGATGCGCTTGCCCTCAATGGTATTCTCACGCTCATGTTTTTTGCTGGAGTGGGGATAGTGTGGCGAAGATGGAGAACGCGTAGTGCTATACTAAAAGAATAACGCATGCGCTCACTCGCGCAGGCGAGAGTGCCGTGTCACGAAAAATAATATTTGGTACACTCTTTGTTTGTGTTGCGGCACTCTTGCCACAGAGCGTTTTTGCTGCGCGGCTGTTTGTAGGCCCCACAACCGGTACCTTTACGGTCGGCAGTACTTTCGAGGTTTCTCTTTTTCTTGACACAAGAGGGCAGTCCATTAATGCTTTTTCCGCGGAGCTTCAATTTCCGCCGGACAAGCTCCAGCTGGTTTCCCCAACGGCCGGAAAATCAATTATCGGTGTCTGGACTGCTCCACCTCAATTTAACAATCAAGCAGGTACCATTGATCTTGCAGGTGGCATTCCAAACGGCATTACCACCAACCAGGGTCTTATCTCAACGCTCACTTTCCGTGTGAAGCAGGTTGGCACGGCCACCCTGCACTTCGGCGACATCTCACGGGTTCTCTTGAATGACGGCAAAGGAACTGATGTGCTCCAAGGGACCCAAAGCGGTATTTATAGGCTGACTCTGCCGCCGCCCGCAGGACCCCTAGTCGCTTCCGAGACGCACCCGCGGCAAGACCAATGGTACCCAGCATCACAGGCAATTCTGCGCTGGGCAAATAATAATCCCGTTAGCGGCTACAGTTATGTTTTGAGCAAAAGTCCCGTTGAAGCCCCTGACGGTATTTCGGAAGGAGTTTCAGATTCAGTCGCGTACAAGATTCTTGCGGATGGCACCCATTATTTTCACATCAAAGCGCTTCGAAGTGGCGTGTGGGGCGGCATCACTCATTTCGCGGTTAATGTTGACACCGAGGCGCCGGCGGAGTTTCCAATTCTCGTTGCGCCATCCTCACGCACCACGAGTTACACCCCAGTCGTACAATTCCAAACTACCGACGTCCATTCGGGCATTGAGCACTATGAATTTAAAGTTGTGCCGCTATCACCTCGTTCAAATAGTGCGGATGCGTCTAGGATTGGTTCAGAACAGTTTTTTATTGAAGCGGAGGGAAAGCAGATTTTAAATCTCACTCTTGGCTCCTATGACATCATTGCCCGTGCCTACGACCACGCCGGCAATTTTCGCGAGGAGACCGAGCGCCTTACCATTGCCACGCCACTCGGCTTGTTTGTAAGCAACGAAGGCATCCATCTCGGCCCTGCTACTATTTTGTGGCACTGGCTATTTGTCGCTATGGCAATGCTTGCCGGCGTGCTTTTGGTCGGCGCACAGCGAGTTCGCCGCTGGTACGAGACACTTGTGGAGCACCACGCTCGTAAAGAATTACCGCATGATGTCAATCAAAAGCTGGAGGAACTACGGGCATACCGCCAAAAGTACGGCAAGCTTGTGGTCCTTCTACTGCTTATCGGTCTTTCGCTGTTCAACTCGCCGCGTGCTATCTCCGCGGCAACGACCGCAGAATTTTCTCCCCCGGTTATTCAAACCGCTTCCCGCAGTATCGCGAACGACGAAATATTCTATGTGGGAGGAGTTACCGACGTACCGAAAGCTGAAATTGTGGTGTATCTCCAAAATCTTGAAACCGGCGAGACCTTGAGCGAGACCGTTGTCGCGGGCACGAATCGCGAATGGTTTTATCGGTATAACTCGTTTCTCACCACGGGCAACTACCTCATGTGGGCGCAGGCGAGAGTGGGCGAGGAAGTAAGCCCTCCCTCGCCGCAGGTGAGAGTGCAGGTCCGAAAGACCGCGCTTGAATTCGGCGGATCCCGTTTCAGTTATCAGTTCTTGTACCTTGGCGTCTCGCTCCTCTTTCTTCTTATCATTATAGGGTTGACTACCTTTATTGTGGTCTATACGCGTCGTGGTCGCCGGCGGCATCATGAATTTATGCGAGAAATTCGGGAAGCGGAAGAATCAGTACGACGCGGTTTTGCGGTTCTGCGGCGCGACGTAGAAGCCGAACTCTCACTCGTGCACAAAATGAAAGCAAGCAAAGAGTTGTCAGACGAAGAGAAGCAGCGTGAGGGGGAATTACTCCGAGACCTGTCTCAAATTGAAAAACATATCGGCAAAGAAATTTGGGATGTTGAGCGTGTTCAAACATCCTGAAGGTTGATAAGGATTTGCCAACTTGGAGGCTAAGCCTCCAAGTTGGATTATAGCTCTTTCACAGCTTCGGCGATAAGGGAAATGTCGCCATTGCGGTTTGAAACGCGCCCTTTGATAGCAATGACGCGTTCGGGCTCAAGAAATGACTTGAAGTCCTTAAAGACTCGCGGGAAAAAAACCACTTCAAGCGGGCTCGTGAGGTCCGCGAGGCGCACGAACGCCATATACTCGCCATTTTTGGTCATAATTCTCTTTGCTTCCTCAACGACGCCGGCGACAACAGTCGGCGCGCCTTCGCGGTTCTCGCTTTTCATACTCGCAATAGTCGTGCCTTGTTTCGCCAATTTTTCTTTGTAGGCATCAAGCGGGTGTCCTGATACATACAAACCAAGAAGCTCCTTTTCCCACGCCAAGCGCTCTCGCATCGGGACTGGCTCTCCTTTCTCGAGGTGAAGAGCCTGTTTGCTTTCAGGAAGCGCACCAAAGAGGGAATGTTGACTTTCGGAGGTTTCAGCCCGCATCCGATTATAGGCGAGGAGCTCATCAAGATTTTGCAAACTTACCCCGCGCTCCTCAAACGCGTCAAGCGCGCCGCACTTAATAAGTGATTCAAGCGATTTCTTATTGAGATTTTTATCGTGAATGCGCTCAAGGAAATCTCCGAGCGTTTTGAATTTTCCGTTTTTCTCCCGCTCGGCGATGATGGTTCCTGCGATTCCTTCTCCGAAATTTTTGATGGATCTGAGCCCGAAGCGTATTTTCCAGGGTTCTTCGACAGAAGGAATCACCGTAAAATCGCCGAAACTCTCGTTTATCTCCGGCGGGAGCACGGGGATACCCATTCGTTTGCATTCAGTAACGCTCTCCGCGATTTTTTCGACGTCGCCAGCATCCGCCGTGAGAAGCGCCGCCATATACTCGACTGGAAAATTCGCTTTCATGTAGGCGGTCTGATAGGCGACTTTGCCATAGCTTGCGGCATGGGCTTTGTTAAATCCGTAGGCGGCGAAGGGCTCGATAAGCCGCCACAGTTTCTCGGCTTTCTCGGAGGAGAGCTTTCCGTGCTCGACAAAACCCCGTTTCAATTTTTCCTTTTGCGCCTCCATCTCGGCGGGAATTTTTTTGCCCATCGCTTTACGGAGCGCGTCGGCTTCTAACCAGCTGTAGCCCGCGAGCGTTACCGCAATCAAGAGAACATCGTCTTGGTAGGTGATGACGCCGTAGGAATCGGCGAGAACCTCCCGCAGGCGTGGGTCGAGATACTGGACGAGTCTCGGGTTGTGTTTGCGCTCGATGTACTGCGGAATAGTCTCCATGGGACCTGGGCGGTAGAGTGCGACCATTGCGTTGATGTCATTGATGCTCGTCGGTCGCAGCTCTTTGAGGAAGTGGGTCATGCCCGAGCCGTTCAATTGGAAGAGTCCTTCGGTTTCTCCCCGTGCAAGCATCTCGAATGTTTTTCGCTCATCGAGCGGAACGGTTTCAATGTCAATCTCGGCGCCGTGGAACTCTTTGACAAGCCGCACCGAGTCGGCGAGTATTGCGAGGTTTTTAATGCCGAGGAAATCGAACTTGAGGAGCCCAACGCCGCCGTATTCGTCGGTGAGCGCGTACATGTCGTATTGGGTAATGAGCTTCCCGCCCTTGGGGTCAAACTGGAGCGGCGTATAGTTGACGAGCGGTGTCGGCGCAATGACGACGCCTGCGGCGTGCACGGAGATATGCCGTGCGTTGCCCTCGATTTTTTGAGCAAGATCAATCACTTCTCGTGACACGGGATCTTTTTTGTAGAGTTCGGAGAGCTCCGGAGTAATCTTAAGCGCCCGCTCGATCGACATCGGAAATCCCTGCGAACCGAAGGGGATAAGCTTTGCAATCGAATCACCGACGCGATACGGGTGCCCTGAGGCTCTGGCAATGTCTCGTACCGCGGCACGCGCCATCATCGTGCCGAAGGTGCCGATTTGCGCAACGCGGTCCTCGCCGTACTTTTGCCGCACATAATCAATGACCTCATCGCGGCGGTTGTCGGCGAAATCCATGTCGATGTCGGGGGCTTTCGGGCGCTCGGGATTGAGGAATCGCTCAAAGGGAAGTTTGAAACGCAAGGGGTCGACGTTTGTGACGCCCGTGAGGTAGGAGACGAGGGAGCCGGCAGCGGAGCCGCGGGTTGTGGTGAGAATCCTGCGGCTCCGAGCAAAACGCAGGAGGTCGGCGACGACGAGGAAATAAGCGGAAAAGCCCTTGCCGGCGATGATGCCAAGCTCGTAGTCAATGCGCTTCATAATCTCCTCGGTTTTTTCAAAGCCGCGCGAGGGGAGTCCCGCGAGCGCTTGGCGGCGTAATTCCTCGTCGGCGACAGTGCCTTGCGGTAGAGGATAATCGGGGAAAATCCATTTGCCGAGTTCAAGTGAGAGATTGCAGCTCTCGGCAACGCGGAGAGTGTTTTCTAAAGCGCTTGGAAATTCGGAAAAATAGCGAAGCGCTGTTTCGGTATCAATGAATGAAAAATCTTCCTCAGTTTCTTTAAAATCTTCTCGCGAGTTTTGCTGTATTCGCAGAAGCACCTTCCGAGCTGCCCGGTCTTCCGGTTTTAAATAGTAAACTTCATGGGCGGCAATAAGCGGAGTGTTGCTTTCCGCGGAGAGTTTCGCTATTTGCGCTATGAGCTCGGTGTGTCCGGGGATTTCCGGGTGGTGGGAAATCTCGAGAAAGAGATTTTCACTTCCAAAAATATTTTTGTACCGCACAAGCTCTTCAAGCGCTCCCTTTGCGTTATGTGCTAAGAGCATTCGGGACGTCTTGCCATGCATCGCCGGAATGATCGCTATAATGCCTTCGCAATGAGAAGCGAGAAGCTCATGGTCAACGCGCGGTTTTTCAAAAAAGCCTTCGAGGTGTGAAGCGGTGACCAAGCTAAGAAGATTCTTGTACCCGACTTCATTTTTAGAGAGGAGCAACAGCTTCGCGGGGTTTCCGTCAAGCGAGGGCTCTTTATCAAATCGCGTGCGTGGGGCGAGATAGACGGTGAGGCCGATAATCGGTTTCAAGCCGATGTTTTTGCATTCTTTATAGAATTCGATTGCGCCGTAAAGATTTCCCTCATCGGTGAGCGCGAGTGCTCTCATGCTTGAGCTTGCCGCGGCGCGAATAAGCTCCGGAATTTTGGGAAGCGCCGAAAGCAGTGAGTAGTGTGAGTGCGTGTGGAGATGAATAAAATCTGCCATGCGGGAAGTATACCACTCGATTTGATTTCTCATTTCTTAAGAATAATGAGGTCTCGGTAGGCGGAAGCTGTAGTAGGGATTAGGTATACTGGTAGTATGCCGCGTATCAAATACATCATTGGTATCGACGAAGCGGGGCGGGGGCCGCTTGCCGGAGCTGTTTCGGTCGGTGTCGTGAGAATTCCGGCAAAGTTTGAGTGGAGCGACTGGAAGGGAGTGCGGGATTCGAAAAAGCTCACTCCCCATACACGGGAGAAGTGGTTTGAACGCATGGTAGAGGCCGAGCAAGGCGGTACATTATCTTATGCGGTTGCTTTCTCAAGTTCGACGCGGATTGACCGGTTCGGCATTAGCTCTGCTGTGCGCGATGCGATACGCCGCGGCCTTTTGAAAATTAACGCTGATCCCCTGGAGTCGCTGGTACTGCTTGACGGATTGCTCAAGGCACCAAGGCACTACCCCTTTCAAAAAACCATCATTCGCGGCGACGATCTTGAACCCGTTATTTCACTCGCCTCGATTGCCGCAAAGGTGATGCGTGATCGGCAAATGGTTCGGCTTTCGCAGAAGTACCCACAGTATGGATTTGAGCGGCATAAAGGCTATCCGACAAAAGAGCACTATGCTCGCATCAGGAAGGAAGGCCTCTGCGATATCCATCGCCGCTCTTTTCTTTCATCGCTTGGATTGTCTGTTTTTTCCTGATATAGTAAAAATGGATCGCTTTTTGGTCCGCACGTCTAAATGGGGGATGGTTAATGGCTGTGAAGCCTGTGTCAGACGAAGACAAGATGAAGGCATACCGCAACCCGGAGCACTTGGTCGAGATTCTGAACCGAGGAACGGGAGAAGCGAGATGCCTATGCGACAAGTACTGCGGCAATAAGGGAGTGGAGGGTTGCCAACTGCAAAGCAGCGGCACTAAGCCAGCAACCTACTGCAGTGCTTTCCGGCTTGCCGATATTTCACCGGTGCCGGTCGAAGAAAAGATCTTCGCCGACCTCGACGCGGCGGAATGATAATTGATTCAGAAAGGGGGTGATCAGAGTGCAGGGCGCCGCGGTGCGGCGCCCTTGTATTTTTTTGCTTTGTGCGTTATGAATAGCACATATGGTCGTTCGAATGCGTCACACCCGGGCACATACCGGGAATCGTCGCTCACACCACGCGCTCACCGAACCGCGTCTTTCGAAGTGCGGGAATTGCGGCGCCATGCATCTCCGACACCATATGTGCAATGTATGCGGCAAATATCGCGGCAAACTGGTCGTCGATATTGTTGCGAAGGCGGCAAAACGCGAAGCGAAGCGGAAGAAAGCGGAAACTGCCGCACCGGGAACGGCCAAGTAACAAAAGCAAGAAGGGCCGCAGTGCGGCACCGTCAGTTCCTTGTGTTCTTTATCATATGGCAAATCGCCATTTATCACGCTCAATAGTTTTACAGACTTTGTACGAATGGGATTTCGGAGGTCAAAACAATTTGAAGCTCCCCGAAATTTTGGATCGGTGCATTAAGGAGTTCGCCCCCGGGATGGCGGATTTTTCATTTATACAATCCCTCCTGACGAACGTTTTAGAAAAGCGTCCTGACCTCGATGCCATCATTGAAAAAGCGGCGCCGGAATGGCCGCTCGATAAGATTTCAATCGTAGACCGCAACATTTTGCGCATCGGGCTCTACGAACTTTTGTTTGCGGATAGGAGCGAGGTGCCGGCGAAAGTCGCCATCAATGAAGCGATAGAGCTCGGCAAGACCTTCGGCGGGGAGAACAGCGGGCGATTCGTGAATGGCGTACTCGGGGCGGTCTATAAAGAAATTGGCGAGCCGGGTAAAGATGAAACGTCAAAGAAACCAAAACGGAGAGAGGTGCCGTATGAGCAAATGCCCCGACAGAGACTCGGAGGTGCTGTCGTATATGCTAAGCAGGGAGCTGATGTATACATTGCCCTGGTGCACGATATCTTTGGGCATTGGACGCTTTCGAAGGGCAAAATAGGAGATAATCCTACGATTGCCGACGAAAGCGTCGAAGTGGGCACCGTACGCGAGATTAAGGAGGAGCTCGGACTCGACATCACCATCAAACAAAAGCTTGGCGAGAACGAATACGTAGCAAGTGACCCAACTGTGGGAAAGAAGCGCAAGCATGTGACGTATTTTTTAGCTGAATCGAAGTTTAAGGATATTACTCTTGAAAAAAAGGGAGGGCTTGATGACGCAAAGTGGTTCAAACTTGCAGACATCCTTGACCTTAATTTTTATGATGATATTCTCCCTATCGTTACAAAAGCCATTAATCTGCTTGTGGCGACTGAAACGAAAGAGCCGAAGGCGGACAGAAAAAGCGTAAAACCGCGAAAAAGCAAAGTAATCGGTAAAGAAAATGCCAAAAAAGGAATTGAGTGAATTTGAAAAGGCGATAGGAGTTACTTTCAAAAACAAGGACCTGCTTAAACAGGCATTTGTGCATCGCTCGTATTTAAATGAGCACAAACGTTTTTCACTGCCGCACAACGAGCGGATTGAATTTCTCGGCGATGCGGTGCTTGAGCTTGCCGTTACGGATTTTCTTTTCCACAAGTATCCGGACAAAACCGAAGGCGATTTGACTTCCTACCGCTCGGCGCTCGTGAACACCGACATGCTCGCAAGCGCCGGCGAAGAGCTTGGCATGAATGAGCATCTTCTTCTTTCGAAAGGGGAGGCGAAAGATACCGGACGGGCGAGGGCTTACATTATTGCCAACACCCTTGAAGCGCTTATTGGGGCAATATATCTTGACCAAGGATATGAACCGGCACGCGACTTTGTTGCACGCACGCTCTTCAGCCGGGTAGAGAAAATAGTAGCGGAGCGCCTCTGGCAAGACGCCAAAAGCCGCTTTCAGGAAAAGGCCCAGGATGTCGTGGGAATAACTCCCTCCTATAAAACGCTTGAGGAGCGGGGACCCGACCACGACAAATATTTCAAAATCGGCGTGTTTTTAGGGAAAGACTTAATTGCCGAGGGGGAAGGCAAATCAAAACAGGAAGCAGAACAAGCTGCGGCACAAAACGGCTTGAAGATAAAAAATTGGTGAAAGTCCCCGTGAGGGACCTACGAGGTCCATCAATAAGGGGAATGGTCATTGCCGGCGTTCCCGAAGGGAGGAGATATAGGCGAGAGTGATGAACGCAAGGCCGATAAAGGCGGTAATGGCTTCCGGCACCGGCACAATGATTTCGGTGAGCATTGAAAGAGCAAGGCCGAATATTGCCCAATGCGCGCCGTGCTCGAGATAGGGAAGAGTCTCGAGCGTTTTCTTTTTGACGAGATAGACCGTAAGCGTTCGCACAAAATAGGCGCCGATCCCAAGGCCGGCAACGATGATGGGGAGTTCTTTGGTGATGGCGAATGCGCCGACAACACCGTCAAGCGAGAATGCCGAATCAAGCACGTTGAGATAGAGAAACAATACGATGCTTGAGCTCATTGCTACACCGGCTTCGACGCGGAATGCGCTTGCCGCTCCCTGCATGATGACGAAAACGACAATGCCGATAATACCGGCGGTCAGAATTTCGGAGGTTTTTCCTTCGGCGAGATGTCCAAGAAGAAGCATCGTGAGAAGCACGAGCACAATCTCGATTGCCTCGAACCTGCCCCAGCGCGCCAGGTGCCGCTCGACGAGGTGGATCCAGTGCACTTTCTTTGCTTCGTCGAAGAAGTATTTGAGACTAACCAAAAGAAGAAATGCTCCGCCGAACGCGCTGATTGCTGGACCGGCTCCCTCAAGAAGATGAGCATATTCCTTAGGGTTTGAAAGGGCTATTCCCGCAGCGGCAAAGGGCGAGAGAGCAGCCGCCGCCGCGACAATGAGAACGGGAAGCACGAGGCGTGTGCCGAAGACCGCAAAGAGAATTCCCCAGGTAAGAAACCGCTTCTGCCAAAGCGCACTCATACGCGTCAGCACCTTGGCGTTCACCACGGCGTTATCAAAAGAAAGCGTTATCTCAAGCACGGAAAGAAGACATGCTAAAAAAAGCGCCGGGAGCCCTCCCCAAACAAACACGGCACCTAAAGTTATGAGGGCGATGGCTATCGGGGCGATAAAAAGCTGCTGCATGATAATGGAGTCTAGCATACCATCGGCGCTTCAGGGCAGTTCTGCTATAATCCAAAAGTGACCTGTCCCGTTAGAAATGCAGCTGACGGGGAGTTTTGGTTTAAAAATGAGTATTAAATTTCTAACGGGATGCTGTTGCTGAAATCCCTCGAACTTTCGGGCTTCAAATCTTTTGCGAAAAAGACAGAGCTTGCTTTTGGAGCCCCGATTTCCGCTATTGTGGGTCCCAATGGCTCGGGAAAATCAAACATTGCCGAAGCATTTCGCTTCGTGCTCGGCGAGCAGTCCATCAAGTCGCTACGCGGCAAGCGCGGCGAGGATTTGATTTTCAATGGGAGCAAATCCTCTCCACGTTCTAACCGCGCGGGGGTCAAGGTAGTGTTCGATAATTCGAAGAAGCTTTTCAATGTTGATTTTGACGAAGTCGCGATTGAGCGCACCGTGCATCGGGATGGCATCAATGACTATTCGATTAACGGGAGCCGCGTGCGCCTCCGGGACGTGATGGAACTGCTCTCGGCGGCGAATGTGGGAGCGACGGGGCACCACATCATTTCTCAAGGCGAGACCGACCGTATTCTTCTGGCATCTCTGCGGGAGCGCCGCGAAATGATTGAAGACGCGCTTGGACTTAAAATTTTCCACTACAAAAAAGAGGAAAGCGAAAAGCGTCTTTTGAAGACGAAAGAGAACATTGCTCACGTTGAAGCGCTCCGGAAGGAAATTGCTCCGCACCTCGCCTTTTTGAAAAAACAAGCGGAGAAAGTCGAGCGGGCGACAACTATGCGCGGGGAGCTTGCCAAGTTGTACCTTGAATATCTCAAGCGCGAATCCACCTATCTTACCTATCAGACCGAACGTCTGAAACAGGGGAAAGCGGGACCGAGCGAAAAACTTGCCGTGCTTGAGCAGAAACTTTCTAAAGCCAAAGAGGCGGTGGAGCGCGCATCGGAAACCGACGCGCGCGGGAAAGAATCGCTTAAAATCGAGGAAGACTTAAGCAAAGTACGCAAAGAAAAGGAACAGTTGACGCGTGAACTCGGTCGCCTTGAAGGACAGATTGCTTTTGCCGAAAAGCGAGAGAAAGAAAACCAGAGTAAGGCCGCTCTGATGGTTTCTCTTGCCGAGGTTGAGCGGGTAGTGAAGGAAGTCGAAGAAGCGGCAGTTAAATCGAAAGAAACGGAAAACCCCCATACTCTGCGCAATATTCTAAGCCAGATCACTCTGACGCTTCAGAATTTTTTACAAGAACACCTTTTCAATTCTCCAAAAAGCGGGGAAGAAGATACCCGGGCTCTCAAGGCAGAAAAGAGAGGACTTGAGGAAAAATTTGCCGTTATCGAACGCCGCGAAGATGACCTCACGAAAGCTTACCAGTTTCTTAAACAGAAGATTGATGAGGCCAAGGACGAAAGCAGAGCCGCCGAACGGGAGATGTTTCGCATCATGGGGGAGCAGGGAGAACTTAAGGGACAGCTCGAATCATTTCGAACAGAAGAAAATACTCTTAGGATCGAAGAAGAGAATTTCAAACGCGAGCTCGGAGAAGCCGGGGCGCTTATCGGCAAAGAGGTACTTGCCTATGAGCACCACAAAATCGAGGCTGTGAAGGAGGATATAGTCAGCGAGAAACGAAATGTTCAAGATGAACGGCGCCGCAAGATTGAAAAGATAAAGATCCGGCTCGAAGAGCTCGGCGGCTCTTCCGGCGAGGAAGTGCTCAAAGAATACAAAGAAGTTTCGGAGCGCGAAGCGTTTCTGTCCCGCGAAGTTGCCGACCTTGAGCAATCCGCCCTTTCGCTTAAAGAGCTCATTGCCGAGCTTGCGGAAAAACTAAATGTACAATTTAAAGAAGGCATTGAAAAAATAAATACTGAATTTTCCCGTTTTTTCCAGCTGATGTTCGGCGGCGGCCTTGCCTCGCTTACGGTGATTAAAGCACCGCCAAAACGCCGCAAACGAACGGAACTTGATGACTTAGAAGCCGAGCTTCCAAGTGATCTTCCAAATGAGGTTGAAGAAGAGGAAGAGGGAATTGACATTGAAATTTCACTACCGCATAAGAGGATCCGCGGGCTTCAGATGCTCTCCGGCGGCGAGCGCGCGCTTACCTCCATCGCGCTTCTCTTTGCGATGTCGCAGGTCAACCCCCCTCCCTTCATCATTCTTGACGAGACGGACGCAGCGCTCGACGAGGCGAATTCAAAGCGCTACGGCGACATGATTGAGGCGCTTTCCAAAAAATCCCAGCTCATTTTGATAACACACAACCGCGAGACCATGGGCCGTGCCTCGATTCTCTACGGGGTTACGATGGGTAGCGACGGTATATCTAAGTTGTTGTCTGTTAAGTTTGAGGAAGCGGTTGCGGTCGCAAAGTAAGCCGCTCATCAAGCAAAATAAAGCAGGGACTCGCTCCCGTTGGCGAGGTTTGCCAAGCGCCTACAAAAACTATAACTACTGAATCACTTGATCGGCAATGCCGATGAGCGATTGAGGCAGGTCGAGGCCGATTGATTGCGCGGCTTTAGGATTTACCACGAGGTCGTTCTTGTCCTGATACTCTATGGGAAGTTCAGAAGGTTTTGCGCCTCGGAGAATTTTGTCAGCGTAGAGAGCGGCTTGCGCGCCGACTCGGCTGAAGCTGTGCTGGTAGCTCATGACACCTCCCGCTTCAACCATCTGAGGCACCAGATACACGCCCGGGACCTTTAATTTATTTTGCACTTGAAGGTTAAAAGGAATATTCGGCGGAATATTGAGAAGCGGTCCCGGCAAATGGAAATAGGCATCCATGGCGCCGGGCTTCATCTCTGCAATCACCTTTGCCATTTCGGCGGTCGAGGCCTCGGTGGGAGGGCTCACGAGCGGAAACAAAACCACTTCCATGCCAAGCCGCGCGGCTTGTTTTTTAAGCTCGGCGAGCATGAATTGTCCGGCTGGGTCAGTGATCTTCGCATCAAAGACGCCGATTTTTTTAATGGCTGGATTTATTTGCCGCAGGAACTCAAGCTTTTTCGCGGTAACATTGGAGAAATCGGTCGCCACGCCGGTGAGGTTGTTACCGGAGGATTTGAAGCTTGCAATAAGGCCGAGCTCGTCAGGGTTATTGGCATTGGCGAACACCACAGGAATGTCGGTACGCCCCGCCGCTTCGGTTTCTTTTTTGGCGGAGAGCGCCGCTTCAAGAGCGGTTGCAAAAATGATATCGACATTTTTACCGATAAATTCTTTCGATGCTAGGTCGAGAGCGTCAAAGCTTCCATTGGCTTGACGATATTCGTAAGAGATATTTTTTCCCTCGGTATAGCCGAGCTTCGCCATTTTTTCCTTAAATCCTGTGTAGGTCGGCGCCATGACATCGAGGTATTCAATGACCCCCACGGTGTGCATTTTTTGCGGCGCGGCATTTCTAAAATAGAAAAGTCCCCCGATTGCGCCAAGCACAACCAAGAAAACAAGGATGCTGAGGGTTTGTTTACTCATGGAGTAGTATAGAGAAGAAGAAAAATGCTAATGCCCTTA
>MFLV01000026.1:1585-19645 GCA_001781435.1 Candidatus Kaiserbacteria bacterium RIFCSPLOWO2_01_FULL_51_21 | reverse complement strand
TCGACATACTCTCCGGTTTCGGTGTTGATGCGGATGATATCGCCTTCGTTGATGAACATAGGGACGTTCACGGTAGTACCCGTTTCAAGAGTAACTTGTTTAGTGCCGCCTTGGACCGTGTTTCCTTTGACTGCGGGGTTTGCCTCGGTAACTTTAAGCTCGACTTTAATCGGCAATTTCACGCCGATGATTTTTTCTTGAAATATCGCGAGTTCCACGAGGGCATTTGCTTTCATAAACTTGCCACCATCCCCGATAAGCTCTTCGGAAAGAGAAAAGCGCTTGCTGGGGTTGTTCTCCTCGCAAAACCAATATTCTTCACGATTCTGGTAGAGGTACTTTACCTTGCGGGTTTCAATTTCTGCTTCCTGCGCCTGCTCAGTTGCATGGAAAGCGCGTTCCGTGACTTTACCGGTGATAAGGTTTTTCAGTTTGGTCTGATTAACCGGCTTGCGCATTTGCTTCCGGAATACATGCGAAGAAAGCACCTCGTGAGGGGCTCCATCTAGTACGATATATTGGTGCGGTGTAATCTGATTATACTCAAGCACTTCGCGATTCTAGCAGAGAGGAGCGTAACATTGCAATGTAGACGGTGGTTGCAAAAAGAGGAAAGAAGACATAATATCCAGACACATGGGTTTACTTGATGATGCAGAAATAAAGCTCGAGGAGCAGGCGGATGAAGAGGTGCTACGCCGCTCCATAAAGAAGCCCGCATTTTTTGCGGTATTGCTTGACCGGTACGAAGACGCCTTCCTGCGCAAGGCGGAATCTATCGTGCATAACCGCGAGGAAGCTGAAGACATCGTGCAAGAGGCGTTCGCAAAGATCTACCAGTACGGCGGGCGCTTTGTGACCGTGGAGGGGGCCTCGTTCAAGTCCTGGGGCTATAAGATTCTTATGAATACGGCCTTTACCCACTATCAGAAGCGCAAGCGGCAGTGGCAGGAAACCGCGGAGCTTGATCCGGAGTTATATGAAATGCTACCGGATAGAGAAAGCCGGCAGTTTGAGAAGGAAGAGATGCGGGACTACCTCATCTCGGTTTTTTCCCGAATGCCGGAGCACTTCGCGCGGATTCTGCAGTTCCATTTTCTGGATGGGTTGCCGCAGAAGGAGATTGCGAAGCGCGAGGATATCTCAGTCGGCGCGGTGAAAACTCGTATTCACCGGGCAAAGAAAGAATTTAAAAAAGTTAATAAAACTATTTTGTATGACCAGTCACGAGCTTAAGATTCGTATCATGCGCCGCGTGTACGTCATTTATTACGTGCGCCGAGCGCTTTCGCCTCGGGCGCTTAAGATGTATGCGTTCGTCGCGGCGTGTTTGGGAACCGCTTCAGTAGTTTCAGTAAGCAATGTGTTTGCCAATATGCCGGGAGATTTTGCCGGTATTGGCACGTTCCTTGTTGCGGCATTTGCAAACACCCAGTTTGTCGTGCAGGCGCTCTCGCTTGCCGCTCTTGTAACGCTTGGCGTGCTGGTAACCGACATTGTGCGCAGTTTCGCGGCAATGCCTCGCGTGAGCAGAGTCTAGCAACAAAAAAGCCGCCCTCTCTGGGGCGGCTTTTTTGTTGCTACACAAAATTCTTTCTAATTTCTTTGAGAATCTGGTTGGCGATTTTAGGGTTCTCTTTAAGAAAGGTGCGGGTGGCATCATAGCCGCGCCCAAGCTTCTCCTGCCCATACTCATACGAGGAGCCTGATTTTTTAATAATGCCGAATTTTTCTCCAAGCGCGATAATCTCTCCTTCGCGCGAGATGCCCTCGTTGTAGAGGAGGTCGAATTCCGTTGCTTTAAAGGGCGCGGCGACCTTGTTTTTCACGACCTTAACGCGAACGCGCCCGCCCACCACCTCATCGCCTTTTTTGATCTGCGCGATTCGGCGGATATCAAGACGCACCGAGGTATAGAACTTAAGGGCCTTTCCCCCCGGCGTTGTTTCCGGGTTGCCGAACATCACCCCTATCTGCATACGAATCTGATTGATGAAGATAACAATGGTTTTTGATTTTGCAACGATTGCGGTAAGTTTTCGGAGCGCCTGACTCATGAGTCGCGCCTGTTTTCCCATATGCTGGGCACCCATGTCTCCCTCAATTTCGTCTTTTGGCGTGAGTGCCGCGACGGAGTCAATAACGATGACGTCTATTTTCCCCGAACGGACCAGCGACTCGACAATTTCAAGAGCTTGTTCTCCGGTGTCCGGTTGAGAAATAAGGAGGTCCTCAATTTTGACACCGAGTTTTTTTGAGTATTCAGGGTCAAGGGCGTGTTCGGCATCGATATAAGCGCAGATGCCTCCTTTCTTTTGCGCTTCAGCGACAACGTGAAGCGCGAGCGTTGTCTTGCCGGACGATTCAGGTCCAAAAATCTCAATAATTCTTCCCCGCGGCAGTCCGCCGATGCCGAGCGCCATATCCAAACCAATGGAGCCGGTCGGCACTGCGTCAATGGACACTCTTGGCCGTTCACCAAGTTTCATAATTGCTTCCTCGCCAAACTTGGTTTTAATTTGCCTCAGTGTGTCCTCAATGCCAGTCACTCGTTCCTCTTTAGTCTTCATAGTTTGTGTTTAGTGCTTTCATTTTTTTGCCAGGAGCGAGCCCCGTACTAGATTTTGGCTGTATGTCCGGTTGAAATGGCTCGTGGTCACTCCCGACATTATTTTTACCGTTGTCCCCTAGCTAGCTAGTTTAGCTTATCGTAGGCATAAGCCCAACACAGCCAAAATACAGTAACGGGGCGAGCGATTTCTATTGATAAACTAATTCCAGAACTTTCTGCGTCTCACGCCCAAAGCGGTCGTGAGCCGTGAGCGTCAGTATATTATACCCGTAGAAGAGCAACAATTGCTCGTGGAAATACCCCTGCTCATCGACGAAGATTTTACGGTCGTTGAGGGTAATGTCGCTGATATTCTTCGCTTTCCCCGCGATTTCAACAAGAGGAACAGAGACGCTTTGCCCGTTTCTGGGGGTGTCAATCGTGACTACGGGTCCTTGAATGAGAAAGCGAGCTTCAAATAAGGCGTATCCCGCCATGCCAAGCCCAGTGATGATAAGGAGGGCGAAACGAAGCAGGCGACGGTTTTCCCATTCCATAGTTACTCGAATTCTCCGTACCCCTTCTTTTCTTCACTGTGGGAAACCACCATACGGGCTTTTGCGCCGTCAGAGGGGCCGATAATACCTCGCTCTTCAAGCAAATCTACGAGACGGGCAGCTCGGGCATACCCGACACGGAGTCTCCGCTGTAGATATGAGGTTGATGCTTTGCCGGCTTCCATGACGATGGTACGCGCTTCGTCATAGAGGTCGTCATCTTCGAGTGAGTCGTTTTCAAACGAAGAGGAGAACACTGCGTTACCGCGTCCGCGGTCGGCTGAAAAGTCAATCGCGGTATTTTCTGGCCCACGGTTATGGTCAACAAGGAATTTTGTCACACGCTTCACTTCCTGCTCGGTAATAAAAGCGGCCTGGATGCGCACGGGCTTACTCATTTCAGCCGAGAGATAGAGCATATCGCCGGCGCCAAGGAGTTTTTCCGCCCCGCCTCCGTCGAGAATGGTGCGCGAGTCGATCTGAGAGGCAACCTGAAGCGCAATACGGGCGGGAATGTTTGCTTTGATGAGGCCGGTAATGACGTTCACTGAGGGCCGCTGGGTGGAAAGAATAAGATGAATACCCACCGCGCGGCTCATTTGAGCGAGACGCACCACTGCCGCTTCGAGTTCTTTCGGATAGGTTTGCATAATGTCAGCGAGCTCATCGATAACGACGATAATATAAGGCATAGCCTCGGGAAAGGAGCTGTCTTCTTTTTTCTTTTCAGCGAGCGCGGGGGCGATCACGTTTTTATGATACGATTCGATATCCCGCACATGCTCTGTCTCAAGAATGTCGTACCGCCGATCCATTTCACGGCCGAGCCACTTAAGCGCAAGAATGGCCTTTTTCGCGTCTGTAATAACCGGTGTGAGAAGGTGCGGTGTCGAATTGTACAGTGTCAACTCAACACGCTTGGGGTCGATCATGATAAAGCGCAGCTCCTCCGGTGCGTTCCGATAAAAGAGGGAGGTGATAATGGTGTGGATGGTTACCGATTTGCCGGACCCGGTGGCCCCGGCAATAAGGAGGTGCGGCATTTTTCCTAAATCGGCAAAATGAGATACTCCGGCAATATCGCGCCCGAGTGCCACGAGAAGGGGTTTCAGTGACCCTTGGAAATTTTCTGAGCCAAGAAGTGTTCCAAGGCCAACCGTTGATTTCGCAGAATTCGGCACTTCAATGCCGACCAATGATTTGCCTGGGATGGGCGCTTCGATACGTACGGGGTGTGCCGCAAGCGCAAGCTCAAGGTTGTTCTGGAGACCGATAATTTTTGACAGGCGAACGCCCTCGGCTGGTTTCAGCGTGTAGCGAGTTACTGAAGGTCCGATTGAAATCTCATCCATCTCAACTTGGATGCCAAAATTTTGAAGGGTCCGTTTTATAAGATTGGCGTTCGCCTTAATGTCTCCTACGCCGGGTTTTCCGCGGTCTTTTTCAAGAAGTGAGAGCGGCGGCGGCTCATAGGAGCCGCGCGGCATTGGCGGGATAAGAGACGCGGTGTTTTTCAGTAAAGGATTCGCGGTTGGAGTATTTTTTGGTTCAACAGGGATTATTTCTTCATCTTCCCTTGCATCGGCCTCCTCTTCGTACAGGAGCTCTTCTTCGTCTGTTGTTTCAAACACAGGTGTTCTTATTTTCCGCCAGAAGAATAATTCTTTGAACGGGATGGTGAGTGGGGTGTCAATCATGATGATGAAAGCAATTACCACTGCCGCCGCGAGAAGTATCAATGTCGCCGAAAGATCAAAGAACGCGATAAGAGGGAGGGTAAGATATTTCCCCAACCATCCACCGTTTCCTGTTCTCAGTATCTCCGTGATGCCAAGAGAGCCGGTGAAGAACAAGAATGCTCCAAACATGCGCGCGGGGGTAATAAACGAAGGCAGGGAACGAAGCAAGAAAAGGCCGCTTGCAGCGAGAAGAACTGGGACAAAGAGGTAGCCGAGACCGAAAGTTGACCACAACAGGCTATACAAGCGGTTGCCGACAATGCCGGCGCTTCCCAGGGCGGCGAGAGCAAGAAGCCCCGCAAGGACGAAAAGGAGAACAGCCCATATACTGCGGGCTGTTTCACGTTGTAGATTTCGAAAAATTGAAAATGCTGGCCGTCGTTTGTTTCCTCGTTTTGAAATTTCTCGTGCCATTTTATGAGCTTTACTATAACACAAAGCCCCCTGTTTTCTTTTCAAACGGCGTAATCTATGTACAAGAAAACTAAAATGTTGCCTAAACATTTTTTCTTTTGCAGAAGTTTTTGTCCGATATATAATGGACCAACGAGATGTCCTATTAATTCCATAAGGGACATTTTATTCTTTAGGACATTCTAAAGGACATAAAGGCAAACCTAAAAGATTAAGATATAAAGCCAATATTGTGAATAAGCTTGTCCTTAAAGCACAGCGCCTTCTCACTGCGATATATTTGGTAACGGACTTTGTCCGTGAAAACGAGACACTGCGGTCTCGGCTGAGGGAATGTGCCATCGAACTCCTGTCCGACCTTTCTAAAAGGGAAAGGGAAAAAGCATTCTTTTGTACTGATGAACTTCTTGCCCTCATTGGTGTCGGGCAAGCGATTGGACTTATATCCGCGATGAATGCTTCGATACTTGAAAATGAATTGAATCATCTGAACGCCTTCATAAAAGAAGAGACAAGCAACTCCGTTACCAAGGATTTTTTTGGACAGCTTGATGTGGAAACGCTCTCGAAGAGAGGGCGCTTTATAGGACAGGGTGTCCTTAAAAAAGGCGAATCTCTTGCGCAAAAAAGCAGGACAAAATTTGCGTTAATGAGCCGAAGCTCAAATTTGGGAAGAAGGCAAAACATCATCGATCTGGTGAAGAAAAAGACACCCCTGACGGTTAGGGATGTCGCTTCGGTGATCAAGGACTGCAGCGAAAAGACATTACAACGAGAGCTTTTGGCTATGGTCCGCGAGGGAGTTTTGAGGAAAGAGGGGGAGCGGCGTTGGAGCCGATATTTTCTTTCCCCGACGTCCGCTCTAGCTGATTAGAAGGGCGAAAGGCAAGGGATTTCTCTCCTTGTCAAGAAATCTATAGTAATTGCTTAACTCATTGACTTTTGCAGTCTCGCATGCGACCCTTACCTTTGTTGGATGCAGAGTGGGAAAGGCTAAAAAACTGGCTTTTTAAGCTCAGTTATCCACACGCGGTGTTTGGTCGCTCATTCTTACTGCCGCTATAATTACGCGTAAGACTGTTTGGAGGAAATTCAACGGTCTTTGTGAGATTGTTTCCTTGTTCTAGAGTTTTGATCATTGACAACCGCATATCCTGATTCTGTAAGCATTATTCATTAAGAACGTCTCTTCCAAAGGACCTTCCTTTGGTTTTCTGTACGACTTATTCCCTACACGAATAGAAGTGGTTGACTGACCCTATTTCCTTTGTCAGCTAACCTTCCTGCTCCCGCGTCGATGTAAAGGAGCTAGAGAAGGGTAGTGTAGAACAATTAGCATTGTAGTTTAGCGCCCTGCCTGCCGGTAGGTGGGCCACGGCGCTCGATTATGAGAAAAGTCAAAACGCACGAGTGTTGGTCGAAACAACCCGTGCGTTCAGACTCGGCCACCGGTGTCGAATACCGATGGATTAATAAAGTTAAACAATTTATGAGTATCACACTTACAAACAAGTCAATAAGCATAAAGGTTGCAGCGGCGGTTGTGGGGGTGTTGATTGTCTCCGGGCTTCTCTTTGCGTTTGCGGCGCCTCAGGCGCACGCGGCGCTTACTGAGAGCCAGATCCAGTCGATTCTCTCACTTCTCTCGTCTTTCGGCGCTGATCAAGGAACGATCAACAATGTCAATTCCTCGCTTCGCGGTCTGCCCACCTCGGGGACCCCAAGTAGTTCAGCTGCTTGCACCTTCACACGCTCACTTACCATAGGTTCAAGTGGTGCCGACGTAACTTGCCTTCAGACCTACTTGGAGAGCATGGGACACTTTACCTTCGCCGGCGCGAAAGGATACTTTGGTAGCATCACGCAAGCCGCAGTTGCTAAATGGCAAGCGGCGAACGGCGTCTCTCCTGCAGCAGGCTACTTCGGCCCACTTTCGCAGGCGAAGTACAGTGCCGTTGTGGCAACTACACCAACGACTCCCGGTCCTACGACTCCTGCACCGACTGGCACGGGACTTACGGTTTCGGCAGGCGTACAGCCGGCTAATACCCTTGCGGTCTTTAATGCCGCACGGGTGCCGTTCACCCGCTTTATCGTTACCGCTGGAAATGACGGCGATGTCGTCATGAATAGCGTGACGGTTCAGCGCACAGGACTTGCCGTTGACGCAAACTTCTCTGGCCTCGTTCTTCTCGATGAGGGAGGCATGCAGCTCGGCGTCGAAAAGACATTGAATTCAAATCATCAATCAACTCTCGGCGAGGCGGTAACGATTCCTCGTGGAACCTCAAAGACCTTCACGGTTGCGGCAAACATGAGTACCGCTGCAAATGTGAACGGCGGTGAAATTGGTTCTTTCGATGTAGTAGCAGTCAATACCTCGGCAGTGGTCTCCGGGTCATTTCCGATCAAAGGTGCTACACACACCATGAACGATACGCTTGTCATCGGTACCATTACTGAAGTTGGCGGTCCGCTTGACCCGGGCGCGGCGGCTACGAAAGAAGTCGGCACCAAGGGCTACACTTTCAGCTCGATCAAAGTCACCGCTGGCTCGCAGGAACAAGTGCGTCTCGCTTCCATTCGTTGGAATCAGGCGTCATCGACCGGCTCCTCTGATCTTGCAAATGTCATGACGATTGTTGATGGCACAAGCTATCCGACGACCGTTTCTGCCGACGGCAAATACTACTCGACTGTATTCCCCGGCGGACTTCTTATCGACAAAGGTCTCTCAAAAGAGATTTCGGTGAAAGGTGACATTGTTTCCGGCTCCGGCCGCACAGTTGCCTTCACTATCGAAAAGTCAACCGACCTCTATATCACGGGCGAGACCTATCAGTACGGCATTACGCCTTCGACCTCGAGCGATACCGCGCGTATCACCTCTGGCAGTATCTTCTTCAACGCTTATACCGTAACGGTTTCCGGTGGTTCCCTCGTGTTCACGCAGAACACAGGAGTGGCATCTCAAAATATCGCGGTCAACCTGGCGAACCAACCGCTTGCCGGTTTCAAAGTGAAAGTCGAAGGTGAGCCAATCTCGGTTCAACAAATTGTCTTCGATATCGCGACAACCGGCGGCTCGGGCAACTGGACGGCAATTACCAACATGACCATCGTGGACGAAAACGGTTCGGTTGTGTCAGGTCCTAAGGATGCGGCAGCTCTCGGCACCAGCGTGACCTTCACCGACGCCATTACCTTCCCAATCGGTGAACACACCTATACCGTTAAAGGAAAACTTGGTTCCACTGTACCAAGTGATGCGACGGTGCGGCTTACCACGAATCCTGCATCTGATTGGAGCACCGTGAAGGGGCAGAGCACGAACAACACGATTACCCCTTCACCTTCAGGCGACCAGGCGCTCCAGACCATGACCGCAAAAGCCGCGTCGGTAACCGTCTCTGTCTCAACGAATCCGCCGTCGCAAACGGTTGTTGAGGGCGTCCAAAACTTCATCTTCGCCAACTATCAGCTTGATGCGACGGCTTCCGGTGAGGATGTTCGCTTCAACACACTTCCTCTTGACTACAACACGGCTGATACTGCGACAAACCTCACGAATTGTATGCTCTATGACGGCTCGACTGCACTGAATACTGGCAGCAACGTTGTTCAACCGAGCGCTACAGCTTCCTCGACGGTCTTCACCTTCGATACGGGGCTTATTGTTCCGAAAGGGACGGTAAAGACGCTTGCGCTTAAATGCAGCATCTCAACCGCTGGTGCCGCAGGCGATACGTATCTTTGGGGTTATGCCACGGGCGCTGCTGGAACCGGCCAAACTTCTGGCCAATCGGCAACGATCGTCGGTAACGCCTCTGTAGGCCAGACGATGACTATTGCGACGGGTGGAACGCTCACGGTTGCTCTTGATGCTTCGTCTCCGTCCTATGCACTAGTAGCAGGAGGCCAAACCGGTGTTTCCTTGAGCGTGCTCAAATTCATCTCGTCGAACGAGGAAATTAAGCTCAACAAGATCGCACTCCAGCTTACGAACACCGCATCCTCATCAGCAGCTGACCTTACCACGGTCACCGTCTGGGATGGCGGAACGCAGGTGGGATCCGCGGTATTTGCGGGTTCAAGCCTCTTCGCGACTTCAACCTTGACTTCAACGGTGACTGTTCCGAAAGATGGCGTGAAAATCCTTACGGTTAAAGGCGACATTGCCGATATTGGCACGAGCCAGCCTGGGACCGAAGGGCATCTTGTTGCGGTTGACTACGACAACGATGACCCAACCGGCACCTCGGGCACCGGCTCCGCTTCAGGTTCAACGATTGACCGGACCTCGTCAGCCGATACCGGTTCCGAAGGTGTCCGTATGTTCAACACCTACCCGACGTTTGCGAAGTTGACTCTGCCGACAAACACTCTGTCAAACGGCACGAAAGACTTCTTGCGCTGGTCAGTCACGGCAAATCAAATGAGTCCGGTTGGTATCGCTAAGTTCACGCTTACCATGTCCTCAACAACGGCAGCGGTAACGACGATGGACATCTTCTGCTTCACGGATTCATCGTTTGCAACCCCGTGCTCTGGCTTGAGCACGGATGGCGGCTTCTTGGTCACTGACAAGAACCTCCAGACTCTGAACGGCGGCGTTGATTCAACGACCGCACTCGAGTTCTGGCCTGAAACGTCAGCGGCGGCCTCGACAACCATTCAGGTTCCTGCAGCTGGATCGCGCTACTTCGTGGCACGAGGTACGGTCACCGGCTCGGCGACAGGCGCCTCGGTATCCTTCCAGCTTGAAGGCGACTCAACGTTCCCGACGGTATTCGGCAACACCAACCTTCGTTTCGTGGGATTTGCCTCCGATGCGGGTGCCATTAACACCGATGCTCACAACGACTTCATCTGGTCGCCGAACTCTACGACGAGCGCCGGTCTTGGCACTGAGGAAGATTGGACGAATGGTTATGGAGTTCTGGGTCTTCCCGGGTCGAACATGACCGCGGAAACACTCTCGCCGTAACTCTCTCAAATCGAGCAGGTCATTGCGTAAATTCGATTACACACGAAATTACGTAGCTCGGAGAAACGCCCCTCACTCAGAATGAGTGAGGGGCGTTTCTTGTTGTAGATTTTCCGCGAACACAAAAAACCGCCCCAAGGGGCGGTTTTTTGTACCGTGTCTGTCCTCCAATTGCGCTCTAAAGTGGTGCTCTGTATACTATTTGAATGCACGATCTCTTTGGGAAAGGGAAACTCCCGCTTGTTGCGGTTCTCGTTCTTCCGTTTTTTGTCGGCGTTGCGTATGCGGCGTGGAACTACGTTCCCAATACCCAAAATCTCGCGGCACTCACGGAAGCGCAGATACAGTCGGTTCTTTCTTTACTCTCCGCATTTGGCCTTGACAAAACACTCTTGCAAAATGTCGAAGTCTCGCTTCGGGACGGCACGCCAAGCTCTGTCGCGACAAGCACCGAGACCACGCCTCCACCCAAAGACTCCGAAGGAGCGCCGGTCGGAGTTCCTGTCCCCGTTTCTGAAATTGCGCCGATAAGCGGGAACTCGCTCATTGTTTCAGTTTCTCCCACTCCTGCGGCGGGGTATGTTCCCGTGGGCACGACTTATGTGCATGTCGCAAGCTTTGTTTTTGACGCTTCCGGTTCAAGCGAGGATATCAGTTTTTCTTCGCTCAAGTTCCTCTATACCGATAACGCGCTCTTTGACCCGTACAACTGCGCCATCTTTTCCGGTCCGGAGGAGTTCATGACTCGCTATACGAAAAATTATTTCAATTCTGATTGGGTACACCCGACAGGGACGGGTGATTATACATTTGTCCTTACGACCCCCTTTGTTGTCTCAAAGGGCACGACTCGCGTGGCGGAAATACGGTGCACGACGAATCTTCAGGCGACCAAGGGCACCGGCTCGTTCAGCTGGGGACTCTCGGAAGAGAATGGGAAGGCGACATTCACGGGTGTAGGCGCTGTCAGCAAGGAAATCATCACACCAAAAGCCGTGCCCTCCGCCGGCAACGTGATGACTTTTAACTCCTAGGATCAGGGAATTGAGGTCTTCCCGCGCTCCCTGATTTGGCAGGGCAGGGTACTCGATGAGAACAATCTTTCATGACAGAGAGAATACAATACATTGCTGGCGGTCTTCTTTTGGTCTTGCTTATTGCAGGAGGCGGCTTTTATGTGTATCGCGATTTCGTTCCTTTCCCCGAGACCGCTCAATCGCAAAATTCTCCTGCAACAACTACTCCAAAAGACAGGGCAACCGTCTCCACACCCTCTCCTGCCGATGCTACGGCAGTGGAGCTTCAGAGTCCGATCCCGGACCTAGACCGGCCGATCGTTTTCCCTGCAGGTTTCCCGGAGGAAGCGAAAGCTCTGATGCGGGAAAAAATGACAACGCTTATCGCGATCCTTAAGGGAAACCCGGCGGAGTTCGGCGCCTGGATTGATCTTGGCATTCGCCGCAAGCAGGTCGAGGACTTTGAGGGGGCGCGGCAGGCATGGGAATATGCAGGAGCGCTTCAGCCGGGGAATAACATTTCATTCCTTAATCTTGGCATTCTCTACCATTACTATCTGAAAGATTTTCCAATGGCTGAACAAAATCTTCGTCTTTCGCTTGTGAAAGACCCCAGGTATCCGCAAGTGTATCAGGAACTGCATGATCTCTACCGCTATTCCTACAAGCAGGAGACCGGAGGAGCAATTGAAATTCTGAAAGAGGGCATTAAAGCAACGGGCAATATCAATTTCGTTATCGCGCTTGCCAAATATTACCGCGATGTGAAAAACGATACGGTGAACGCTCGAATCTATTTTACCGAGGCGAAAGAGCAGGCGACTGAGACCGGGAATTCTGAACTTGCTGCGGCGCTTGAGGAAGAATTAGCTGCACTGCCGAAATAAAATGCAGTCTTGTTTGGAGTTTGTTGCGGGAGGAGGTCTTGGTATCGCATACTGTGATGAATCCCGTTGAGAGCACGCGATCCTGTGTCGCTAATAAAAAGCATTGTGGTTAAAAAGGTTAAATATTATCGAATTAATTTCGAGCGTATATCGCGGAGCGCGATCTGCTTCTAAACGGGATGAAAAAATTACTGACGCCCACTTTTTATAAACTCTTGTTTAGTTTTATCGCAATACTCGCCGTTGGTTTCTCGATTGTTTCGGCAGTTGGTTACTTAAGCACTCAGGGTGCGGCAGTGGTTCAGGAAGAAGAAAGGAAGTGAAAATGAAAAGCGGCCTCCTATGGAGTGCCGCGATTCGAACGCCTGCCTGTGAGGGAGCTAGTCTGCCGACCCCAGAAAGAATCTGGCTTCGGCTATGATTCTCGGCCCGTAGAGGGCCGTGAGGCTCTTTTTCTCGCCAGCCACGAAGGCGGCGAAATCTTCGACGCATCCCGGTCCATAACTTCGGAGCATTGCGATGAATTGTCGCGCACGCTCCTCTTGTTCTGTCCTGGTTTCGGATCGCAATCGCATCATTGGTCTCCCACAGGTTAACTAATTTACACTATAGCATATTCTATAAATAAAAGCAAGCTCAGCAAGCTACCCGCTTCTTGGAGGACTTGCTATAATAATAATATGGGACGCGATGAACAAAATCTCTGGAACTTTCTCTTTACGCTTTTCTATGCGCTCGTGCTCCTTGGCGGCTCCTGGTGGCTCTGGAGTTCTGGGCGACTCCCTATCGGCATTACTTTTTTTGATGCCGCGCTTATCACCCTTGCCTCATTTCGTCTCGCTCGGCTTTTTGTGTATGACCAGATTATGCAATTCTTCCGCGACTGGTTTCTCACTATTACTGTCGTTACTGATGTCGGCGGCAATGTCACACTTCTTCGGGAATTGCCGGTGCGCGGAGCGCGGCGGACAGCCGCAGAACTTCTCGGCTGCCCATGGTGTTTTGGTCTTTGGACCGTGACCGTTACAACCCTCATCTATTTTGCAACGCCTTTTGCGTGGCTTCCCATACTTATCTTCGCGCTCGCAGGAGCATTAAATATTATCCACAGTCTCATCACTCTCATAGGATGGAAAAGCGAATCTCTCGCTGGAGGAGGGGTACCTCACAGTCATCACCGGGGTACGTGCGGCTGATTGACTCCTCTTGCAGGCTGCGTTATGCTCTCCCCATTGGACTCGGAGACGGTAGGCATCGTGCAAACGACATAAGCCCTATCTAGAGGTCGAATACATCACGCTTCGGTGTGGAGACTCCAGGTCCTTGTAAGGACCATTTTTATTTAGAAAATCAAGAAGTGAAGCGACTATGATTTTCTTAACCCCAGCCGTACTTTTGCCTTTGCACAACCTTGCGCAGAGCGTGTGCCGAATAGGCACCTCCCGATATGGGCGAAGCGCTACGCCTCGGAGGGATGGAGCTGTTCGCTCCTCGCGCTTCGCAAAATCTGTATTCTGCAAAAGTACGGCGGGGTCTAAGAGCTTCTAAACTCGCTTTGCTCGCTAAGAGACTCTAAGATGGCACGAACAAAAGAAAGCAAAAAAGAAGTAGTGGGTCGCGTTACTGAGGCTGTACGGAACGCTGTGTCTGTAGTCTTTGTTGCTTTTCACGGTCTTCCGGTTGCGCAGACAAATGCGATGCGCAAAGAACTGCGTAAAGAAGGCGTTGGGTATTTCGTTGCGAAGAAAACACTCATTCGTCGTTCGTTGACCGACCTTGGCATCTTGGGTGATGCACCAGAACTTTCTGGCGAAATTGCGATCGCCTATGGAGATGATGTCATTGTGCCGGCGCGCAGCGTTGCTGGATTCGTCAAGAAGCACAAAGACCAGCTTATGATAGTCGGCGGGATCTTGGGAGGCTCTTTCCAGGGAAAGGAAAAAATGCGGGAGATTGCCGCAATTCCCACGCTTCCGGTCCTCTATGCACAGGTGGCGAATCTCCTCAATTCGCCGATTCAAGGCTTGGCTATAGGGCTGAATGCGATCGCAGAAAAAAGGAATTAAAAATTACGAATAACGAATTACGAATATGCCAGAAGAAAGCAAGAATGAGGGCGTGACGGAAACACCGGAGAAATTCAAGAATCTCATCGGTGAGATTGAAAAAATGAGTGTGCTCGACCTTCACGAGCTCGTGAAGACGCTTGAGAAAAAATTTGGAGTCTCGGCGGCAGCGGTTGCCGCAGCACCCGCGGCGGGGGCAGGAGTTGGGGAAGCGGCAGAAGAGAAGTCACTCTTTACTGTTGAACTTTCAAGCGCAGGAGAGCAAAAAATTGCCATTATCAAAGTGGTGAAAGAGATTCTCGGCCTTG
The DNA here is from genome assembly GCA_001781435.1 of Candidatus Kaiserbacteria bacterium RIFCSPLOWO2_01_FULL_51_21. GTDB lineage: Bacteria > Patescibacteriota > Minisyncoccia > Phycocordibacterales > 2-01-FULL-51-21 > 2-01-FULL-51-21. The sequence continues at coordinate 5,120 of MFLV01000026.1, read as the reverse complement.
GACTTAAGGAAGCGAAAGATCTCGTAGACGCCGCCCCCTCCGTTATTAAAAAGGACGTAAAGAAAGAGGAGGCGGAAGAATTGAAAAAGAAAATCGAAACTGCAGGAGGCAAGGTTACGCTTAAGTAACCTTGAGCCGGAGGGCGACGGCCCGAGGCGGGGTCGCGCAAAAATCCAGCAGGATTTTATGCGTGACAGGTTACGCTTAAGTAACCTTGAGCCGGAGGGCGGGCCCGAGGCAGATGCGGTGTGTCCCCGACACACCGCCCTTGTCGGACGAAGCATACTGCCGAGAAACCTGCTTGCAAAATTGCGGTCAGGGTAGAGCCGAGGTAAAATAGGAGGATGAAAATTCTCGGCAAACTCTTTGGGAGCGACTCACGAGTAAAAATTTTACGGCTTTTTCTTTTCAATCCCGACGGAGTGTTTGAAAATGCGGAAGTGGCAAGTCGGGCGCGGGTATACTCTTCAACCGCCCGCCGCGAAATCGCACTGCTCTCTCGCGTCGGACTCATCAAGCGCAAATATTTTTATCGCGAGGTTGTGAGAAAAAGCCCTTCGCGATTTGTTGCAAAGAGAAAGCGGGTTGCCGGTTGGACGCTGAACGAAAAGTTCTACTATCTTGGCGCTCTTCAGAGCTTCTTACTCGGCGCCACTCCTCTTCGGGAGAATGACGTCGCAAAGCGCCTGGAGAGGGTCGGACGCTTAAAACTTGTTATCATCGCGGGGGCTTTTTTGCAGGATTTTAACAGCCGAGTCGACCTTCTTATCGTGGGCGACAGTATCAAGAAACTGGTTCTTGAAAATGCGATAAAAAATATTGAGGCGGAGCTTGGTAAGGAACTTCGCTACGCGGTGTTCTCGACTTCTGATTTCGAATACCGACTTAATGTCTATGACAAGCTTATACGAGATGTACTCGACTATCCCCACCAGAAGGTAGTTAATCGGCTGAATCTGTCTAAAACGTGAAAAATTCCTTTAGACTTTTCCACATCGGCCAGGGAAAACAGCAAAAACATCCAGAAACTCTGCTAGAATGAATATTGTGGGTGCATCTCCACCGGTGGAGGCGCATCTGTTGTCCAAGGTCGTTAGCTGGTATAAAACTGGCTCGGACATTATTGTCCCTCCATTTAACGTTAAGCCTAGGCTCCCCCGTGAGATAAAGAATCGGAAAATAATACAGACTCTAGAGTAAGAAATGAAATAGATGTTTGTGTATAGATTCGGGTTTTTTATCTCACGGGGGGAAAATAATACTCTATGTTACTGCAAACGTGGGCCAATGTGCTCACACAATCGTTCCAGGATCTCTGGCTCGGCGTAGTAGCTTTCGTTCCGAATGTCCTCATCGCGGTACTCATTTTTGTCCTCGGGTGGATTATCGGAGTGGTGCTCGGCCGGGTCATTGAGCAGGTTATTAAATCGCTCAGAGTTGACCACTTTCTTGGAAGTACCGGTCTTGATGAGGTGCTTCATCAAGCAGGGTACAAACTCGACAGTGGTGCACTTTTAGGCGCGCTCGTAAGGTGGTTCGTTATTCTTGTCTTCCTTGTTGCAGCACTTGATGTTCTCCACCTCACGCAGGTGACCATCTTTCTGCAACAGGTAGTACTTCTGTACTTGCCACAGGTCATCGTCGCGGTTCTTATCATCTTGGTCGCGGCGGTTATTGCTGAGACTGCACAAAATGTTATCGTCGGCGGCGCCCGCGCGGCAGGACTACGTTCGGCAAACCTTCTCGGCAGTGTTACAAGATGGGCCATTTGGATCTTCGCGATTCTCGCGGCGCTTGACCAACTCAATGTTGCCCAAGCGCTTGTCCAGACCCTTCTTACGGGTGTCGTAGTTGCGATCTCTCTTGCGGTAGGTCTTGCTTTCGGGCTTGGCGGTCAGGAAGCCGCAGCTCGTGTCATAGAACAATTTCGGCAGGATGTCTCAAAATAATAAGAGTTAGCACAGCTCTTAGAGAGTCACAAACCGCCCCTCTCTGGGGCGGTTTGTGTTTGTTTGACCCCGTAGTAGATTTTAACGATGCACCGAAGGTGCGGGCAGGAGCCCTTCGCTAAAATTCACTACGGGGTTTGACAGGGTTTCCGAGTGCCGCTATACTGTTTTCGTGCTTATGAATTCACTTAAGAATCTCTTTAAGAAGCGGAAAAGGTAACGCGGGCTCTCTGCCTGTTGTCCACCACCGCTTCCAAGCGGTTTTTTGTTTCATAAGAAGGCAAGTCCGTTGACAATTGAATAGAGCAGGTAAGAAAATAGTAAGTTAAGTAATGAATTAAGCGGTTTTTAGATTTCCTAATAGGAGGTCTAAAGGGCATACGGTGGATGCCTTGGCTCTTGAGAGCGATGAAGGACGCGGCGTGGCGGCGATACGCTTCGGGGAGGTGCCTAGCAACCTTTGATCCGGAGATGTCCGAATAGGGAAACCTTTCTGCTTTTGGCAGAAGTGTCAGTGTTAATAGCTGACTCGCGCACCCAGGGAAGTGAAACATCTCAGTACCTGGAGGAAGAGAAACCAATATGCCCAGCCGTAATTTTGGTTCGTAGCAATATGGATCAAAATTACAGCTGGGCTTGGAATTCCCCAAGTAGCGGCGAGCGAAACGGGAAAAGCCCAAACCGTGTGCGTAGCACACGATGTTTAAATGTTTTAATATTTAAATGTCGCGCGCTGCGCGCGCGGGGTTGTAAGGAAGCGACGTCATTTCTTCGGAAATGAGGAAAGTTACAAAATGGTGTGTTAGCAGAAACTGCTGGGAAGCAGTGCCCCAGAGGGTAATAGCCCCGTACGTGAAAATACACCGTCTTTCTTGTCGCTTTTCTTGAGTAACTCAGGACATGAATAGCCTGAGTGAATCCGGGAGTACTAACTCCCAAGGCTAAATATCTCAAGAGACCGATAGTGAACAAGTACCGTGAGGGAAAGGTGAAAAGCAGTCCGGAGAGGACAGTGAAATAGACCTGAACCCGTATGCCTACAATGAGTTGCGGCGGCTATAAGCCGTTGCAGCGTGCCTATTGAAGAATGAGCCGGCGAGTGTATCGAACGCCTTTGTCTAAGGGGGAACCCCTGGAGGCGAAGTGAAAGCGAGCGTGAATAGCGCGATTTCGAGGCGTTTGATACGACCCGAAGCTAGGTGAGCTTGCCATGGACAGGGTGAACGGCGTCGAAAGACGCCGGGAGGCCCGAACCGGTTGGTCGTGCAATTCCATCGGATGATCTGTGGCAAGGAGTGAAAAGCTAATCGAACCTAGTAATAGCTGGTTCTCTCCGAAATAGCTTTTGGGCTAGCGTCGCGTGTTTCCTTTGGGGGTAGAGCACTGGAAGGATGGAACAGGGAGAAATCTCGTCCGTCCTATCAAACTCCGAATACCAGAGGCCAGAGCGCGGCAGTTAGACTACGGGGGCTAAGCTCCGTTGGTCAAAAAGGGAAGAGCCTAGATCTCCAGTTAAGGTCCCAAAATTCATGCTCAGTGCATCTCAAGGAGGTAGAAATTCTCTGACAATGAGGATGTTGGCTTAG
>MFLV01000026.1:0-1550 GCA_001781435.1 Candidatus Kaiserbacteria bacterium RIFCSPLOWO2_01_FULL_51_21 | reverse complement strand
ATTCTCTGACAATGAGGATGTTGGCTTAGAAGCAGCCACCATTCAAAGAAAGCGTAACAGCTCACTCATCGAGAGTTTCCGCGCCGAAGATAATCGGGGCTTAAGCATGATACCGAAACTGAGGGCTCGTGAGTTTCATTGAGGAAAATTGTTCTTTGGAAAAGAGTGCGAGGCGGTAGCTCAGTGGGAGAGCGCCTAAGCGAATGGTGTGGTCGAGATCGGGTTGCGAAAGCGGCCCCACTTCGATAAATCCATGCACCTGTGCCAGCACGGCAATACAGGTCTTCGCAAGGGAGGTCGAAGGTTCAATCCCTTCCCGCTTCACCACTCTTTTCATCACCGCCTCTGGTCGGTAAAACCAGTCCTCAATGAAACTCGCGAGCGGTAGGAGAGCGTTTCGTATGCGATGAAGGTAAAGGGGTGACCCATGCTGGAGCGTACGGAAGTGAGAATGCCGGCACAAGTAACCGCAATGCGGGTGAGAGCCCCGCACGCCGAAAGACTAAGGTTTCCTTGGCGATGTCAATCAGCCAAGGGTTAGTCGGTCCTAAGCCGATGGCGAACGCCGCAGGCGATGGATACACGGTTAATATTCCGTGACTTTTACGTGTTTCGATGGGAGGACGGAGCGCAGTATGCCGCGCGCATTATTGGATTTGCGTCCACGTAGTCAAGGTTGCTCTTTTGGAAAATCCGGAGAGCTGTCTTCAATGACACTCCTAAGCTACGGGGAGATTCCCGCTTCGGCGGGATAATGTGGCAAAGCGCGCTTCCAAGAAAATTCCCTAAGAATAAATACGTAGAAACCGTACCGCAAACCGACACAGGTAGTCAGGTCGAGTAGACCAAGGCGAACGAGTGAGTATTCCCCAAGGAACTCGGCAAAAAAGCAGCCGTAACTTCGGAATAAGGCTTGCCTCTCGCAAGAGAGGCTGCAACAAAAGTATCCCTGCCAACTGTTTATCAAAAACACAGCTCCCTGCGAACTCGTAAGAGGATGTATAGGGGGTGACGCCTGACCAATGCCAGAAGGTCAACTACGGCTGGTGTACGCATCACACTGCGTGTGATGCGGAATTACGAATATCGAATCACGAATTACGAATAGTGCGGATGCATTTCCTCGTAATTCTTACTTCGTACTTCGTTATTCTGACGACATCGCGCTTGGCGTGATGCGTATGCTGAGCTGTATAAGCCCTGGTGAATGTCGGCCGTAACTATAACGGTCCTAAGGTTTCCGGTTTATCTTCGGATGAATCGGGAAGGACTAGGACTGTTGTAAACGAAATTGATAAATATAAGCTGCCTCACTGTGTAGTAATACACAGAGGTCCTAAAATACATGGCCATATGCTGGAAGCGGTCGCCACCGTAATCAGCAGGGAAGATCCTAAGAGAATTCGAAGGAAACCCTCAGATACCAAACGCCATGCCCCTAAATCTCGATTGAGATCGGGTGAAGATATGGTACAGCGCAAAATAGGAAGCGCTCAGCGAAATTCCTTGTCTGGTAAGTTCAGACGTGCACGAATGGCGTAATGAGTGGG
>MFLV01000025.1 GCA_001781435.1 Candidatus Kaiserbacteria bacterium RIFCSPLOWO2_01_FULL_51_21 | reverse complement strand
TCCGGTCTCATTTGAGGCATCCGCCGAACCACCACCGCCTCCGCCGGGACACTGAATGAGAAACGTTGCACCGCGCAATACCGCACTATACCCGCCTCCGCCGCCGCCGCCACCGTCGTCAGCACCCGAACCACCACCGCCGCCGCCGCCAAAACCGCCAACGCGAACCGTGAGTGGCTCACCACCTGTGACCGGAATAGTTGAGGACGCTGCACCACCACCGCCGCCAACACCACCGATACCGGTACCGACGTTGCCACCCGCGCCCGCGCCGCCGCCGCCGCCCCAGCACTTGGCGATTATGGAGGTAACGCCGGTGGGAACATTAAAAGTCTGATCGCTCGTCGTTGCGCCAAGGGAGCCCCCAAATGTGGTTGTGGCATCCGTTGCAAAGGCAAGAGGCACCGGAGAAGGGAAACCAAAAATCTGCGGCCAGCCGCCAAAGACCCAGATAACAACAAGCGGCACGATGAGAAGACGCAGAACCAGCGGATGTTTTTTAAGAAAGTAGAAGATGTCGGTCTTTGAATTCATATCACAAATGCGAAGTTCTAATTTCTAAATACGACACAAGCGCCAAATTCTAAATTCAAGACGGGGTTCTCTGTATGGACTGCCTTTGGCCCCAACTTGGAGGCTTAGCCTCCAAGTTGGGGCCTTTTGTTTTTCCATAGATCTTTTAAGACACTCAATTGCCTTCTTTACTTCATTCCATTTGTCAAAATCTTTTTTCATATATCCTAAATCCTAAATCTTTATTCAGCTGATTTACTTTCCGAGTTCGTAAAGACGTTTTATTTCTTCGGGAGAAAGCGCGCGGTTCCAAATGCGGACATCGTCAAGGGAGCCGCCGAAAAAACGGGTGCTGACATCGCTCTGACCAATTCGGAATTTTGTGTCCCACAGGCTTCTGTCTGTTTGGGCAACCGTTCCTGTGTCACTCGCGACAAGAACGCCGTTTACATAAAGACCAACAGTCGGGGTTCCGGCACCGCCGCCCGACTCTCTGACAACAACTATGATATGGGCCCACTGATTTGTTAAATCGAAACCCGAATATATTGCGTTCAGCGTCCCCGCGTTGTTTTGAAACCCAAGAAAGAATGAAAGGCCGTTGCCGCTCACACCCCCATCGGTAATTGAGCCTAACGAAAGATGCATTTCTCCGTGGGTTTCTGGTGGCACACCACCAGCGAGACCCCACCCATTTTCTCCAGCACCACCCTCCCATAAGACATGTTCGGCAAAGGCGGTAGAGGTCGCTTTCATCCATGTACTCAAGGTAAAGTCATTTGCACTCTGCAAGCTGGCGTTCGTCTGCACATAGTCATTACCCCCGTCAAAGGAAAGCGCCTGGCCGAGTTTGCCCGGGGCAGTGGTTGTTGAAGTAAAACTGGTGAGGTAGCCCGTGTTCCCCTGCCCGCTTGAGTCGGCGGCGTTTTGAATAAGATTTTTGCCGTCAAACGTCCAGTGGCCAACCAGACCGTTTTGGAGGTCGGAGTTGGTGGCGAGTGTGACGCTGATTTTGGTGGTAGCACCCAAGTGGTAAAGGCGGTTTACTTCTTCGCCGGAGAGAGCGCGGTTCCAGATGCGGACATCGTCGAGAGAACCGCCGAAATTAAGACTGGTGGCCTTCCCTATTATAAACCCCGCCCCGGATTCTGCTGTATTCGTTGTGACAGCTACGTGATGCCATTTCAAATCAGGAATAAGCGCCGAGGCTGAGGAACCGTCGACGTAAATTGTCGGACTCGTAAAGCTTGTCGCGGTTATTGTACCGCCGCTATTGGTTTCAATCGTACCTCCACCCGCCACTATACCAGTGTCAATCATTGAGGCATTTGCCGTGGTTGTAGCTGTTTTCATCCAAAAAGTAACCGTTTTAATACTGCCGACATCCCTAATGTTACTTACAGAATCGTTTACTCCATCAAATAAAAGAGCTTGTCCGAGCGCACCAGGCGCCGTTGTGGTGGAATTAAAATTCGTTAAATACCCCGTGTTCCCCTGCCCGCTTGAGTCGGCGGCGTTTTGAATAAGATTTTTGCCGTCAAACGTCCACCAGCCCAGCAGTCCGTCCGTAATGGAAGGAAGCGTTACCGCCGCTTTCGCGGTCGCGCCGAAGCTGTAGAGCTGCTGCACCTCCGCCGCCGAAAGCGCGCGGTTCCAAATCCGCAAGTCATCGGCTGAACTTTTTGTATGGCCTGCGAAAAATCTACCGAGGATGAGAGCGCTTGTGTTCGTCCCATAAGCGTTGGCGGTTACGCCTGTTGCCGTGTCCTCAAGCACGCCATTTAGATAGAAATAGAGAGTGGCAGATGAAGCGTCGTATCTGTTCACAATATGATACCACGTGTTTATGGGAAGACTGCCCTTGCAGTTGATGGCGTTGATTGAACCCGTTGCCCGTATGTAAAAGGTGATGTTCGGCGCGGTGCATCCACCCGTTGATTCGTTCCACGCGAGAAGATACCACGGCATGTTGTTTTCGCTTGCTTCCGAATATCCCTTGGTGATAATTCCCTTGTCGCTTCCCGTACCGTCCATCGGGTAGAACCACATAGAAATCGTCCAGCTTTCTCCCGAGGCGAATTCAAACTGAGTTTTGTCACCGAAGTTAACTTGATCGTCCACTCCATCTAGTGCGAGTGCCTGGCCGAGTTTGCCCGGAACGGTGGTGGTGGAAGTGAAACTGGTGAGGTAGCCGGGATTCCCCTTTCCGCTTGAGTCGGCGGCGTTTTGAATAAGATTTTTGCCGTCAAATGTCCACCAGCCGACCAGAGAGTCATCCAGGGTGCTCGCAGAGTCTGGAGGGATGATGGAGACGTTTATTGTCGTGCCAGCGCGGGTCTGGTACCAAAAAATGCCGTACGCGATAATGCCGAGAACGAGAAGCGTGAGGAAGAATTTAAAATAAAGATTGGCAAGCATGATTTAGGGTTTAGGATTTCATCACTTATGGTGTTGTTGATGTCGCGGTATCTGCGACCACAGTTGTTGTGTCCGCGGCTGTGGTATCGGCAGTTGGTGTTGTCGTACTTGTTGTAGTTGTTGTATCTATTGGAGCCGTGCTTCCCGTACCCACGATAACCGTGCGCGTGGCCGTGCCGACGTTCCCCGCTTGGTCGGTCGCGGTGTATTCAATAGTGTGCGTGCCGTCGCTACTCGTATCAATCTGCGGGTTTGTAGGGTCAGTCGAATCGACACCGTCAACAGAAGTGTAATAGCCGAGGTTTTGGTCAACATCGTCAGTAACTACAGCGCCGAGGTCTGCGTAGGTGGCGCCGACATCAACGTTCGCGGGATTGTTGCCGTTTAGGGTGATGGTTGGGGGTTCGGTATCAGTTGTTGTCGCGCTGGTTGTCGTACTCGTTGCGCCGCCACCTGTCTGCGCAGGCAGGCTGGTCGCACTTGAGGGCGCGGTAGCGCCCGAGAGAAGCGAGTCAAGTTGAGCTCTCGTCACGCAAGTTTCGCCGTTTGCGTCGGAAACGCAGAGCTCTTTGGTGCGCACTCGATCGGCAAAAAAGTCACCGATGCCGTTTGTGGCGCTCCCGAACCATTCAACTAGGCGGGCGAAAAGATTTTTCACGAATTCTCCGGCGGGCGAACCTTCGGGCGGAGTCGAGGTGCTTATGGAGAGCGTCAACTCGTCCACGGTAAGGCCGGCAAAACTGTAGTTGAGGCCCACGAAGCCGAGAATCGTGCCCGTCGCCGAGGCGCCGGAGAACGGCTCGAGCGCAATAGCCACCGTCATGCCCGTCGTCGTCGCTTTCGCGCCAACGCCGGGCGCAAAGGACGGCGCGATGCGATCGCCTGCCGCGATATCGCCCCCGTCGAGATTAACCTTGATGGGTACGCGTCCGGAGAGTGTTACCGGCACCTTGATTTCTCCCTGAAAAGACTGGTCCGCAAAACCGCCGAGGAGAACGCCGGGGGCCGTCGAGATGACGCCAAGCATGGTTGAGGTTGCGGCTGCCGGGTCGTATTTCCTAACGAAAACCGGGTTATCCGGGTCGAGCATGACGAGGTCGCCAGCCGCAAGCGCCTCATCCTTGGTCGGATAATTTTCCGCGAGGTCAATGCCGGTCACGTCGGCGCCGACCGAGTACACGGTACCCGCCGTGCGCGCCGAATCATCGCAACTGTCGGCGCCGCCGTTCGTACCGCCGTTGTCAACGCACAGCGCGCCATCGGCGACGAGTAGCGACCCGTAGGGAATGTTTTGAGAACCAAGAATTGCCGCAGTTGAAGTGCCGACGACAACGCGCAGGTCGGTGATACCGCCGTTGCCGTCCGCTTCGCCGTAGACCGTGAGTGCATCAATGGAGTCGATTTGGGCGGTGTACGCCTGAGCGGTATTCGCGGCTGAGCTCGTGGTTGCCGGCAGGTTAATCCAGGAAACCCACCCTGCCCCCGGCTCGAAAGAGAGGTTGCCAGTGTTGAGCCGCTCAATGGAAGTGACGTTGGCAGAGGGCTCGTACTGGACGGCGCCGCTTTGGATATCGAAGCCGCCGTTGAAGGTAGAGGTGGCGCCGTACTCGTTTGAGCCGGTGCGGGTGTCAATGGCGAAAATAGGCTTGTCCGTGGTAGTGGTACCAATAGTAAATGCGTACTGTTGATTAGAGACGATTGTTGAGGTTGCCGGGGAAAGATAGTTGACCGTAAGAGAGGCGGCGGAAGTTGAAGATATATTGACGACGAGTGAGTCGAGAAAGACATTGCCGGTAACCGAGAGCTCTGAAGCGGGAGTGGTTGAACCGATGCCGATGAAATTGTTGATATCGTCGAAGACAAATCCAGTGGCCCCCCCGAAGGAGCCGCCGTTATTGTATTGGATTTGTGTGTCGGAGCCTCCGGGTGTCCCACTACCGCCTCCGACGCAAGCGCCATTGACAAAGAAGCAGCCGCCTTCGAGCTTGATGCCATTCGTGAAGGTCGAGGATGCCACATCGGATGCGGCAGTGACATTAATGGCACCAGTGATGGAGAGATTCCCGGCAATGGTTGAAGTGCCGGCGCCTCCGACTTCAAGAAGCCCCGTGGTGGTGGAATTACCCGAGACCGTGAAGTCGCCGAGGATGGTTGACGAGGCATTTGCAATTAATCCTCCGCCATCGTCAACCGTAAAGATAGTGGTGGAGGCGTGGTTGACGATGGAGAGAAGAGAACGACCGGTGGCCGTGGTGACATCGTCCCAGAGGGTGAGAAGTGAAGAGGGCGAGGTGGTCCCAAATCCAATGGAGCCGAGAAGCGATTCGCTTCCAAGAGAGGAGGCGCCAAAGCTCAATTTCGGCGAGGTC
>MFLV01000024.1 GCA_001781435.1 Candidatus Kaiserbacteria bacterium RIFCSPLOWO2_01_FULL_51_21 | reverse complement strand
CCCCACCCTTCAGACTGGGCAACAGCAAAATATCCCTGGTGATCCGGCAAAATTTCGCAGAGCTCATCAAATAAATTCATCCTTCCTCCGATACCCTCGAACATAAAATTAACCCGCTCTAGCGCTTGGTGAAAAACCTCCTGTAGAAGAAAAACCTCTACATTATTGTACTTCTTGAAAAAATCGAGAAAGGGATCTCCTACTCTCCCTCCCCAAGTATTCAGCGTGATGAGTTTCATTTGTAAAGTATACCCAGCACCACTTTCTGCAGAAAGTGGTGCTGGGTATACCCTATCTGTTTTTTGTTCTATCCACCTTGCGGCTGTCTCGCTGTACTTCGACACTGCCGCATGCCTTCAGCACCGGAAGAAAAGGAAAACTATCGTCTTTTCTTCCATTCCTCAATCTTTGCATGATGGCCGGAGAGGAGGATTTTTGGCACGCGGTATTTTTTTCCTTTATAGACGAGTACTTCGGGGCGAGTGTAAACATTCGAAGAAGCCATGCGTTCTTCCTCAAGTGACATGAGATTACCGAGTACACCTGGGATCTGGCGAGCAATTGCGTCCGCCACGACAAGCGCTGGCGCTTCCCCGCCGGAGAGCACATAAGGACCGATTGAGACGGCTTCGGCTTTAAGTATCTTCTGCGCACGGACATCGATGCCTTCGTAGTGCCCCGCGATTAAAATAAGATGTTTCAGCGTGCGCGCGTACCCGCGCGCAGTTTTATTTGTGAACTGCTTGCCTCCGGCGGAGAAAAAGACAATTTTCGTCTTGGCGCGTTTGAGTTGGTCATTTGATATATCAAATGATTTTCTGCCGCTAATATTGCGAAGAGCGGCTTCTACGGCTTTCACCACCGGGAGTGCTTCAATAACCATGCCGGGACCGCCGCCGTACGGGCGGCGGTCGATGCGGCGCCACTTGTCTTTCGTATAGTCGCGCGGATTGTAATAAGAAACTTTGATGAGTCCGTCTTTCACAGCCCTACCGATAATGGACGCGGCAAAATACCCTTGAAGCGCCTCGGGAAAGAGCGTAATGATATGGAAATGTATTCGGCAGGTCTTCATAGGCGACAAGTTTCAGGTTATAGGAAAGGGTAAAAAACACAACGCCGCGACAAAGTGTCGCGGCGTTGTTCTAATCACTAATTCCTAGTCTCTATCAACTATATCTTGAGGTCTTCCATCGCCTCATCCACGGAGCGCGTGGCAGTGGGACCTTTGCCGCCGATGGGCTCGTTAATCTTCAAGTTCACGCGCGCGTTATTCTTCATTCCGACGACGCGAAGGAGCGTGCGTATCGCTTTTGCAGTATTCCCCGAGCGTCCGATAATCTTGCCCATGTCCGCAGCAGAGACATCGAGGGTGAGAAGCACCCCCATCTCATCAACGACCCGATTGATTTTCACCTCATTCGGATTATCGACAAGTGACGTAACAACGTACTCTAAAAATTCCTGATCTTTTTCAGCCATATCTTGGGTAGCTTATAGCTTTTAGCTTCATTGGCTTGTTAGCTGAAGCCAAAACACATTCATAATGACATGCAGTCATTCGACAGAAACTGCTATATAAAACTATACAACAGACGACCGACAACTTACAACCGAGAACTACTCCGCGGGCTTCTGCTCCGCAATAGGTTCAGGCGCCGGCTGTTCGTCGGGAACCGGGGCCACCTCCTCCTCGGATGCAGCCTCGATTTTCGGAGTAGAATCTTCTGCTTTGATGGCCGGTTGAGGGTTGCCGGTTGTTTGTTCTTTTATGATCGGTGTATGCCGTGGAAGCACGTTCACCTTCTTCCCTTCGCGAACACCCTCCTTAATGAGCAAATTATGGAGCGTCCCGGAAGTCTGCGCGCCTTTGGAAATCCAGTGGAGAATGCGCTCTTTTTTCAGACTGGCAATATGGTGTATCGGGCTATACGAGCCGAGCACTTCCAAGAAACTGCCGGTTTTCGTACTTCGGTGGGAATCGGTAACCACAACCCGGAAAGAGGGGTCATTGCGGCGTCCGACGCGCTGTAGCCGAATTTTGAGCATGTGGAAGCATCGTATCAAAGCCCCGTGCAAGCGTCAAAGGAATATTGACAAAATTGCTACTTTATGCTTTTCTGAAGTCAGATACTCAATGATTCCCATTGAGCCCCAGTTACTTGTAAAGAAAGAAGGAGACAGAAACCATGAATACGATGCCTGAGGATATCGTCACGGCACTCATCCTTGTGGTGCTTGCCATGCCACTCATCATCGCCATCGTCTTGCTGTTGGCAAACCTGGGCGCATACTTCTTGAAGATCGCCCAGGGAACCACCATCTTTATCAACGCCGGGGACAGCCTTCGGGCCATCTTGCCTAACATCGGCGGTTTCAAGATATCCGATGTCGAAGACCCAGAAGGCAGGCGTTGGCTCGTTCCCGAACTGGATGAAAAGAAGCGGATGGAGGCGTTCTTCCATAACTCCCTTCCCAAGACCGTGTGGTTTCAGAAGATTCTGTGGAAGACGCTCGGTATCCGATTCATAAGCGTGTTCTGGCCCCACACCAACATCCACACCTTCGACATACACAGCCGTAAACGGCTACGCGAGGGTGCCGATGTGGAGCCAGGCGCGCCGCTAAGGTCGCGTATCAAGGATTCTACCGGATCGACTGTCGTCGATTCATTGCTTTTCTTGGTACCGCGCCCTGTCTACCTCGAGGGAATGCAGCTTGCGGGAGATAACTCGCAGGTCAATCTCCTCTTCCTGCCCATCTATCGGCAGATAATTCCTGCACTGCCAGTGTACTACCTCAAGGGTGACTTCTTCACCCAACTCGATGCGGCTATCGAGGCGGCGATGGTGGATTTCTTCGCCACCCACCAAGTCGCGGTCGATAAAGAAACAAAGCAATTTGCGGCGGATTTTTACGACCCGCCTCAAGACGAAAAAGAGAAGAGGAAGTACATGAAGAGGTTCGAACCGAGCTTCCTCACATACTCTCACTGGCTGAAACTCACGCGGTCCGGTGAGAAATCCCCCATCGAGCAGCACCTCCGCTCTCTGAACGCAAGCCGTGGATATTACGACCAGCTCGGAGGGGACGCCAAGTGGAGGGAGTTGAAAGACTACCTCGACCAGCTGACACATGGGAAATTCTCCTCACCAATCCCTACCGGTCAAGCCGCGAAAGTGATGCCAAGCGGCATCATCCCTCGGTTTGGATTCGCCCTGGTCAGCCTGCGACTGGTTGACTGGGAACAACACAAAGATACCGTCAAACTGGCCCAAGCACTCCTCGCTAAAGAAATCGAGCTGCACACCGCAGAGGGTGAGCGGCAGAAAGCGTACGGCGTGCGTGACGCCATTAACGCACGTGGGACGGGTGAAGCAGGGCGTTATACCAAGCTCGTCACAGCGCTTATCGATAATGGCGTACACCCAAATGTGGCGGCTGAAGTGGTAAGAACCCAGCTCCGCACCGAAAACATCGGGGGTAAAGAAAGCAAGGTGGTAACGTACGTTGAGGGTGGTGGAGATTCCTCGGTAATGGTCCCCGCAACCTCACCCAAAACCCCGGGAGAAGCCTCATGACGTCCTTCATTTCCACGACGGTCTTGGTTCTCCTCATCATTGTGATCAGCCTTGCTGGCATTCTTGTCGCCAGACGGGCCTTGCAAGCGGCAAAAAAGGCAAAACAAGGTGGGGCTGAACTTGCGGGAAGACTCAAGGAGACACTAGGCGGGACGGCAACGATTGCCATTCCGCTCTACCTCGCACTTCTTGTGGTGTTCCGCCTCCTCTGGCCAGAGCAGTGGGAGTGGTACTTTGACCACCAGGCACTCTTCTGGGTATCGCAAGTCGCGATCATCGGCGGAGCATTGGTGTGGTTCTGGAGCAGTGAGAGCGTTCTTCCGAAGGTATTGGTTGTCGTCGTTCTGCTCGTCGTTGTGGGTGCAACCACGCGAGAAATCATCGACTCCCAGTCGGTGATCATCGCCCCGGTCGGCGAGCGCTCCAAAGTGGTTGCACTGCCGAAAGGCAAGTGCTTAGACTGGTGGGAAAAGCGTTCGACTGACAAGAAAAGTGACTATCGTGTGTGGGTTGATGGGGTACCGCACCCAAGTGATGTCTCACTGGTGATCGGAAAGGACTATCAGTTCGAGTCTTTTAAAGCCCCCTCCGTTCACATAATCGTGCGTCAAAGAAACTGTTAGTAGTTCTTCGATTAAGGGCGGGGCCTTCACGTGAGGGTCCCGCCCTCAATGTTTTCATACGAAGTGAATGATATCCGAACTACCCTGAATTTTTTTAACTGTATCCTGAATCACCGCAGAAAGAACCGAGGCGCCAAGAATAATGAGTGCTCCTATGATGGCCCAAAGAAAATAGCGTTTCGCCCGATTGAGGTCTTCCGGATTGCCCTGCGCGGTAACAAAAAGAAAACCGATATAGACAAGAAAGAGCACGAGAATGGGGAGCGCAATTTCAGCAATTACTTTAAGTACCGCCGCAAGAAATTCAGGGATAGTATCATATTTAAGGGGGTTTTTAAGCGGAGTACCACCAGTTACAGGCTGATATTGAGAAGGATTACTACCACTACCGGTAGGAGGATTTTGACCTTGAGCAAGTACAAAAGAAGGTAAGACAAAAACAAGCAAAAAAGACCCTACCAAAAATTTCCGCTTCATATAGTTAAATTCTATAGAGTCAGGAGTGATTGTCTAGCAAAAGAGGTTGATAGTCTTGAAAAAAGAAGAGGCACCGCCCGGGAATGACCCGTGCGGCGCCCTGTCTCTTCGTGTCCTCGCCGATTGCCTAGGCGGCGATCTTGCCCTGGTCCTTCTGCGCGAAGCCCCGGAACCGCGCAGCGGCGGTCTTGCCGTCGACCTCGCCGAGGCAGTTGCAGGCGAGCTCGTGGATGTCGTCCCTTGTCGCCGGGAACTTCTCCATCACGTCGCCCACGGTGTGCTTGGTCGGGATGCCGGCCTCGTTCATCGTATCGACGAGCGAATCGAGCGGCGTGCCAATCGTTCCCGTCCCCTTGAGGAGCTCGAGTGGCGTCTTCTCCACGAAGTCGATCGTCTTGAACTTCGCGCCCGGGTTCTGGTCGAAGATCAGTGCCGTCGTCTCGAGCAACTGCGTCCTCGTGGCAACCGGCCGAACCGTTGCAGCGCCGGTTTCCCTTAGGCCTTGGATCGTCTTGGTCGTCATTAGTACCTCCCGTACGAGTGTGGCAGGATTGCCAGATCAGTGAGCCTCCTTGCTCACTGGCCTATCTCGAGGCTAGCAAAAACAAAGTTATTTTGCAAATGAACTTCTTTCCTTCACTAGCACGCAGTGTCCATCCACGAGGTAAGGCCTTGAAAATATCGAACATTCGGTGTTCAATAATTTTCAGGTGTTCCGTAGTGTTCAAATGGCTTTGGGGGATAGGTTTGATTGCGC
>MFLV01000023.1:11190-49395 GCA_001781435.1 Candidatus Kaiserbacteria bacterium RIFCSPLOWO2_01_FULL_51_21 | reverse complement strand
AGACGAGCTCCATCACGGCAACCGACCTCATTGGACAAAACTCAGTCGCCTCACAACTCCTCCAGGCGCTTGGCGGAACTGACCCCAAGGTCACCTCTCCAAAATACTGCATTGGAGCAGATTGCATTACAGCGTGGCCGAGTAGTAGTGGGGGCCTCTATCAATCGGTCAAAACTTTTACTACAGCAGGTGCTGGTACATGGACCAAACCCGCAGGCATTACAAAGATTCTTGTTGAAGTTGTTGGCGGCGGCGGCGGTGGAGCTCGAAGTTGTACCTGGGATGGCAATAATTGGCCAGCTAACTGCGGAGGTGGTGGTGGTGGTGGAGGAGGCTATTGTAAAAAACTTGTCGACGTTTCAGCTATTAATAGTATTCCTTTTACAGTAGGCGCCGGTGGTTCTGCCGCAAGCGGCCAAGCTGTTAGTGGAGGTTCTGGAGGTACTTCCACTTTTGGATCTCCTTCTCTTTGCCAAGCTCTAGGAGGTGCCGGAGGTTTCGGAAACACGGGACTGGGGGGGGGTGGAGGCCTCGGGAGCTTAGGAAATCTTAATCTTCGCGGAGATCCCGGAGGAGTTGGCGGCAAAGGCTCTGGGGGTATCGGAGGGTCTGGTGGCGGTTCCTTTTTTGGCGGTGGCGGCACACGAGCAGGTGGAGCGATCGCAGGAGTAAATGGGGGTGGGGGTGCGGGCGGTACAGGTTATTATGGAAGTGACCCGAATAACACTGGTATACTAACATTCGCTGACGCGGGTGTCGTTGGCACCGCAGGCGGAAGCGGCATGATTGTTGTTTGGGAATTTTAAAAAGGACATCAAAAATACCCTCCGCCTGAAGCGGAGGGTATTTTTGTTTACTCGGACTTTTGAGATGCTTCTGGTATTGGGGTACTTTCAGTTTTTAATTCTGGTTTTCCGCTTTCTCCAGATTCCGCGAGCGATTCGCCGCGGAGAGATTGAATATCTATTTTCCAGCCGGTAAGTTTTGCCGCGAGGCGCACGTTTTGCCCGCCTTTGCCGATCGCGAGGGACTGCTGTTCGGAAGAGACCTCAACAACCGCCCTGCGCGTTGCCTCATCAATGGTAACCCCCAGGACCTTGGCCGGAGAGAGGGCGTCTTCGATAAATTGGCGCGGGTCCGAGGACCACTCGATGATGTCTATTTTTTCTCCGCCGAGTTCGCTCATCACGGTTGAAACGCGCACGCCCCGCTGGCCGACAAGGGACCCGACCGGGTCAATATGCTCATCGCGGGAAGCAACGGCTATTTTTGAGCGGGAACCCGCCTCTCGTGCGATTGTTTTAATCTCGACGACGCCACTTGCGACTTCCGGTGCTTCAAGCGCAAAAAGTTTTACGAGAAATTGGGGGTGGGCACGCGAAAGACGCAAAAACACGCCACGCGGGCTTTCCTCGACAGAGAAAAGATACGCCCGGATGCGCTCTCCCTGCCGGTACCGCTCGCCCGGAATCTGCTCTTCGTAGGGCAAGATACCGGTGGCGCGGCCAAGGTCAACAAAAAGATTTCCCCGCTCGACGCGCTGAACGGTGCCCGAGACGATGTCTCCTTCGCGCTCCCCAAATTCTTCAAGCACGGAGACTTTTTCCGCTTCGCGGATTTTTTGAATAATGACCTGCTTGGCGGTTTGCGCCGCGATACGGCCGTAATCGCCTTTGGATTCAAGAGGAAAGATAAGTTCGTCATCAAGCTGCGCATCTTTTTTGATTTTGCGCGCATCGTCGAGAAAGATATGGTGTTCGGGGTTGAACCGCACACGCTCGTCGTTTTCGTCCCTTTTTTCTTCGTCTTCCATGATGACCTGAGAAGGCTCGACAACAATCTTCACTTGGAAAAATTGAGTATTGCCGCTTCCCAAATCAAACGCCGCCCGGATAATTTGTCCGCGTTTGCCGTATTCCTTTTTATATGCGGTCGCAAGCGCCGTCTCAATCGCCTCAAGCACTTTTCCCCGCGGGATACCCCGCTCTTCCTCAAGCTGGTCAAGCACGGAATGGATTACTTTCAAATCGAACATATCTTAGATTTTATTAGCGAGTAATACGAGCTTAGAAAATCTTAGACCCCGCTCTCATTTTGCTATTTTCTTGTCTCGCAACCCGCGGGGCCGAACAGGCCGTCCCTATTGCGCGAAGCGGGTTGCCAAAGAATTTGTCACCAAGATTCTTTACACCGATTCTACTCGAGCACCTTCGCAAAGTTAGGGCTGGGGCAGTCAAGACTCTTTGAACGAAACGTCCGCCCCTCGGGGGCGGACGTTTCAGTAATGCCCATAAGTTTATACCCTCCCTGTTTTTTGTCAACCCCGTTAGAAGTAGGGCGCGTGCGCTGTGAATTTTTTGCGCAGAGAACCGTGCTCATCAACTCGTGAGGTACTTATGGTATCGGTATTGAAATACTGCGCCCGCGTACTCTCAACGGGGTCAATCCGGTAGTGAATTTTGGCGAAGGGCTATGCCCGCGCCTTCGGCGCATCGCCAAAATCTACTACGGGGTCAACAAGCATTGAAACTGCCGCGCCTAGTGACGCGGCAGTGGGGCTCTCCCGGCTATTTCCATCGGTAACCGAAACCCGCGAACGTCTCTATTTCATCGAACGCCGGGTCAATCGCCTTGAATGTCTTCCGAATGTGCATTATGACGACGCGCAGATTCACCCGGTATCCTTCTGGACCGTTTCCCGCCAGCAGGCCGGGACGTCCGCGAAAGGTATCGTATAGCTTGCGGGAGGAAATGTCCGTGCCGCGGTGGGAGAAGAGAAGGTCCACGAGGTCGAATTGTCTGACGGTGAGATTGACCTTTCCTCCTTTCCAGTACGCCCGTTTTGTCGCTTTACGCAGGACAAGGTCGTCTATCTTGTGAACGGGAAGAAAAAGCCAATCGCGCTTGACTGCCGTATCTTTCATCGGAGTTCTCCGTAATATCCGCAGTAAGTATATAGAAATAAAAGGACAACACAATGCGCCTTGCGTTATACTGGAGTCAACCGACTCTCGCATGTACATTGACGAGAAACAACTCAAAGGATTCATTGTCGACTCTGGCTTGGTGCCGCGGAGTGAATTTGAAGATGCCGAAAAACAGGCGGAAAAAGACAACGTAAGCATCGGTAAGGTACTGGTAGAGAGAGCGGTAGTCACTGAAGATGATATGCGCCGCATGCAAGCGTATGTCTTAGGAATTCCCTTTGTTAACTTAAAGGGGAAGAAGATTGACCCCGAAGCACTCTCTCTTATTCCGGAACCCATCGCGCGCAATCACAACATTCTCGCTTTTAAGAAAACTGGAGACGCTCTTGAAGTGGCAATGCTTGATACCGGCGACCTTGAAGCGATTGATTTCGTGAAAAAAAAGGTTGGGCTCAAGATTCTGCCGCGGCTTACCGATGCCGATTCCATTAAAAGTGCACTTCTGCAGTATCAAAAAACGCTCAAAGACGAATTTGGCGATATTATCCAAGCCGAATCAGAGGCCCTCAAGGCTATTTCCAACGAACCGGGAAGCGATGCCTCGGTAAGTGATCTTAAAAAGCTCGCTGAGGATTTACCGGTGGTGCGCATCGTTGATTCACTTCTCTCCCATGCCGTCGTGCAGAATGCTTCCGACGTCCATATCGAGCCGATGGAGAAAGAATTGGTCGTGCGCTATCGCATTGACGGTATTCTCCACGATGCGATGATGCTTCCAAAGACCGCCGCTTCCTCGATCACCGCACGCATTAAAGTTCTTGCGAATCTTAAACTCGATGAAAAAAGGCTTCCACAGGACGGCCGCTTCAAAATAGATTTACACGGGCAAAAAGTATCTTTGCGCGTCTCGCTTCTGCCGGTTTTCTATGGCGAAAAGGTAGTTATGCGGTTGCTGCGAGAGAGCGCGGGAGGGTTCACCTTGGAAAGTTTGGGATTTCATGGCGAGGCGCTTGAGCGCTTGCACAGCGCCGCAAAACAAAAAACCGGCATGCTCCTCACCACCGGTCCGACCGGTTCCGGTAAGACCACAACGCTCTATACGCTTCTCGATATCCTGAACACGCCGGAAGTAAATATCTCGACAATTGAAGATCCTATCGAGTATCAAATGCCTCGGGTCAACCAAACGCAGGTGAAGCCGGAAATAGGCTTCACCTTTGCCGCAGGACTTCGCACATTTATGCGACAGGATCCCGACATCATCATGGTCGGGGAAATTCGCGACAAAGAAACCGTCTCGCTTGCCATTAACGCCGCACTCACCGGGCATCTTGTTCTCTCGACTCTGCATACCAATTCAGCCGCTGGCGCAATCCCGCGCATGATTGACATGGGCTCCGAACCTTTTCTTTTGGTTTCAACCGTGAACGTGATTATCGGCCAGCGACTGGTACGGAAGCTTTGTTCTCCGCGGAAGGAATACCGTCTCTCGCAGTCAGAAATTACTTCACTTGGCAAGTCGGTCAACCTTGATCATGTCCTCTCAACGCTGAAAGAGGAGAAAATCGTTCCCGGGGGAGCTACGTGGGAGAAAATTCCTTTTTATAAAGCGAAAGCTTCTCCCGAGTGCCCTGATGGTTTTAGCGGTCGTATCGGTATTCATGAGGTGTTTCCGGTGACGCCAACGATTAAAGACATTGTGATGAAAGGAGGCACGGAAGATACGATTGAAAAACAGGCAGTGACGGAGGGAATGCTCACGATGTTTGAAGACGGTATTTTCAAAGCGGCACAGGGTATTACCACGATTGAAGAAGTACTCCGTGTTATCTCGGAGTAAGAAATCGCGAATTATGAATTACGAATTACGAGATCGTGCCATGAGCTTTATTCCTGTACTTCGTACTTCTGCATAATATGCCAAAATTTCACTATAAAGCCACACACGCGGGAGGAGAGACGTATGAAGAGACGCTAGACTTGCCGGACCGTTTTGCCGTGTATGCCGAGGTGCGTAAGGTGGGTGGGACGGTCGTTTCGATCAATGAAGTCAGGGAAGGGCTTCACATCGATGTGAGAAAGCTCATCTCTTTTTTTGGCAGCGTACGTACGAGCGAGAAAATTGTTTTTGCGCGGAACCTCGGCGCTATGCTTGCGGCAGGATTACCGCTCTCTCGGGGACTCGGGGTGCTTGAGCGGCAAACAAGAAATCGGCATTTAAGAGAAGTCCTGCTTTCCCTCATTGAGGGGATCAAACGCGGGAGAAGTCTTCATGAGGCAATGGAGCAGTTTCCCAAAGTGTTTCCGAAGCTTTTTATCGCTATGGTAAAAGCGGGGGACGAAAGCGGTAAATTATCGGGGGCTCTTCTTGGTGTTGCCGACCAGGTAGAGCGTTCATATATGCTTACTAAAAAAATCAGAGGCGCGATGATGTATCCGGGTATCGTCCTTTCCGCAATGGTAATCATCGGCATTACGATGCTTATTTTTGTGGTTCCAACACTGACTGCTACATTCAAAGAATTTGACGTACAGTTACCGCTTACCACCCGCATTATCATCGGCGTGAGCGACTGGTTTGTCGGAAATTTCCTTCTTGCCATTTTCGGTGTTGTCGGCGGAGTGATGGGTTTTATTGCCCTTTTGAGAACACCGCGAGGACATCGGACGTTTGAATTTGTTCTCCTGCGCACCCCGATCATTAAAGGGCTTGTGCGCGAAGTTAACACTGCTCGGACCGCGCGCACGCTCTCCTCCCTTCTTTCTTCGGGGGTTGAAGTGATAACGGCATTTTCAATTGCTCGTGAGGTTATCCAAAATTCCTACTTCCGTGAAGTGCTTGCGGAGGCGCAGAAGCAAATCCAAAAAGGTCTTCAGATCGCACCAGCCTTTTCTCAAAACGAGCATCTCTACCCGCCGCTTATGGGCGAACTCATTTCGGTCGGAGAAGAAACGGGGGGACTCTCCACGATGCTTCTCCAAGTTGCGACGTTTTATGAAAACGAGGTTGAGCAGAAGACAAAAAATATGTCGACTATTATCGAGCCCATTCTTATGGTTGTTATCGGAATTGCGGTTGGCTTCTTTGCGCTTTCAGTTATTAGCCCGATCTATTCGCTTTCAAACGCCATATGAGCCGCGCTTTTTCCCTTATGGAAGTACTCATTGTCGTTGCGCTCTTTGGCGGTCTTTTTATTTTTAGCATCATCGCACTTAATCAATTTAGTGGAACAAAGACTCTCGATACCAGTACAATTGAAATAGCTTCCGTAGTAAACGAGGCGCGATCAAAAGCTATGGGAAGCGTTGGCGCCTCCTCCTACGGCATACATTTTACAAGTTCTACCGTTACGCTCTTCAAGGGAGAAACCTACAATGCGTCTGATCCGGACAATCAAATCACTACGCTATCTTCGCGCATTCAGATTAGTGCCATAAATTTTACTACGGGCGGAAGCGATATCGTATTTGCCCGAGCAAGCGGGAAAGTGAACACGACCGGAAACGTGGTAGTCATGCTTGTTTCAGACGCTTCAAAAACGAGAACGATAACTATCGAAGCCACTGGTCTTATCCGCGTAGCAAGACACGTTACCTATGCGGTATAGCCGGAAACAGGGAATAGGGCTTCTTGAAGTTGTGATTGGGGCGGCAATTATCGCGACGGCACTTGTCGGTATTTTGTCTTCGTTTAATATTTCGGTCCATGGCGGATTGGCAAATACCCAAAAAATTCAAGCGGCTCTGTATGCTGAAGAGGGACTCGAAGCGGTGCGTTATCTCCGCGATAGTTCATGGACCACTAATATTGCACCACTTGCTTCGAGCAGCGCGTATTATCTTGATTGGAACAATGGCTGGACTCTCTCGACAACCATATCGTCGAACGATGGATTTACTCGGGTCATTATTTTTGATGATGTATATCGCGACGACGTTTCAAAAGAGATTGTTTCCGCAAACCCTTCTGCTTCTTTTGACAGTAATACACGACACGTGACCGCCCAAGTTGTTTGGGAAGATGGCACGACAACCATTATGACCTATCTGACTAATCTTTTAGACAATTAATATGCATCGTCTTTTGAGGACATCGTCTCGAGGCATGACGCTTCTTGAAGCGCTTATTTATGTTGCACTTTTGGTTCTTCTCCTCACTGCCATTATCGGTCTTTTTGTTTCCATGATGCGCTCCTATGGAGCGCTTATCGTGGCGCGCCATATTAATGAGAGTGCGACGATTGGCATGGAGCGGATGATGCGCGATATTCGCGCCGCAAGCTCGGTTGATGCCGCAAGTATTTTAAACGCAAATCCAGGGCAGCTCACGCTCCTCTCGGGCGCAACGACAACCATGTTCTCGCTTGTGAATGGCTCATTGCGTGTACGTGAGAATGGAATCGACATCGGGTCGCTCACGCTTCCCGATGTAAGCGTTGACACCCTTATGTTTGAGAAAATTACCTCAAGTTCAATCCTTGGAGTGCGCATCCAATTAATTCTCACGGCGACCAGTTCCGTAGGAACAAAAAGTGAATCATTTGAGGATTTTGCGGTTTTGCGTGGTGCCTATTAACTATGAAAAAATTTTCAAATATTCCGCGATCACAAGGGCAAGCAGTTATTACGGCCGTGCTGCTCTTTCTTTTTGGAAGCCTTGTCATTATTGCCGGCATTGTAACCCCGATAGTAAAAGAAATACGCGGTGTGCGGACCTTAGTCGAATCAAAGCAGAGCTATTTTGCGGCTGAAGGGTCTTTGGAAGACGTAAGTTTGCGCTTAAAACAAGGAAATGCCGTCGTCTCTCCGCAAACGCTGACGCTCGGGGGAGTGGCGGCAACGACGACTATTGTGGATGTGTTTAATGGGAAGTCGCTCGCTACTGTTGCGGAAACTGAAAGCGAGGTAACTCGGGCCATTTCGGCGGTGCTTATCGTTGGAACCGGCGCCTCATTTAGTTTTGGCGTCCAATCCGATGTGGGAGGCATGCTTCTTGAAAACAGCTCGCGGGTATATGGCAATGTCCTATCAAATGGGCCGATACAGGGGTCCGGCAATAGTATCGGCGGCGACGTGATTTCCGCGGGACCATCGGGTTTCGTTAGCGGTATTCATGCGACAAGTTCGATGTATGCTCATACGATTCAAAATTCGACCATTGATAAAGACGCGTACTACCAGAGTATTTCGGGGTCGACTGTTTTAAGGACCTCTTACCCCGGAAGCGCCGATCAGTCCACCTCCTCGCTTCCTATCTCCGACGCCTTGGTCGAAACATGGGAGAGTGTGGCAGCTTCTGGCGGAACGATTTCGTCGCCCTGCCCGTATGTTATCAGTTCGGATACAACGATTGGCCCTAAAAAAATCGCCTGTGATCTTGTGGTAAGCGGAAATCCAACCGTGACCTTTGCGGGCCCCATTTGGGTCGTAGGCAACGTGACGTTTCAAAACAATCCGACCATTGTTGCTGCCTCGTCGCTTGGAAAGAACAGCGCACAGATTATTGCAGACAATCCTTCGGACAATTTAAATAGCGCTATTATGGATCTTAACAACGGCTCATTTTTCGGATCAGGTGACCCGCAGTCCTATATTGTTTTTTTATCGCAAAATCGCAGTGCGGAGGCCGGAGGTTCGAATGTTGCCATAACCTTGCAAAATAGCGCTAACGGCAAACTTCTTCTTTATGCGGGACGAGGCGAAATTCTGATTAGAAATAACGTTTCGCTTCGTGAAGTGACCGGGTATAAATTACACCTTCAAAACAGTGCGCTGGTGACGTACGAGACAGGCGTCATCAATCTCAATTTTTCATCGGGGCCATCGGGAAGTTTCAGCATCGATTCCTGGGAAGAAATTTAGGGGCAAAGAGCGTGTTATCATAGGCGAACATGGCTCGGAAAAAAATAGTTATTGCAAATTGGAAGAGCTATCCCGCCACAAAGCGTGATGCGCTCAAACTTTTCACTGCCGCTAAAAAAAGTGCGGCTCGCGCGCGGAATGTTACGACGGTAGTTTGTCCGCCCGTCATTTTTCTTCCCCTCTTCACCGCGCGAAGAAAACTGTTTCTTGGCAGTCAAAATGTTTCCGGAGAGGGTGGAGTTGCTCACACGGGAGAGGTGTCTGCCTCGATGCTTGTCCCTTTTCAGGTGGCGTATGTTATCGTCGGTCATTCAGAGCGGCGAGCGCTTGGTGAAGATGAGGCCATGGTCGCAAAAAAAATTCGCAGCGCTCTTGCCGAAGGACTGCAGCCAATACTTTGCATTGGGGAAGCGGAGCGTGATACAGAGGGCGCCTATCACGAGATTCTCCGACAGGAAATTCGCTCAGCGCTTGTCGGTCTTTCGAGTGCGGAGATTCGGCGCGTACTTATTGCATATGAGCCAATTTGGGCGATCGGAAAGTCGGCTGCGGACGCAATGAAGCCGGAAGAGGTGCATGAGGCGGTTATTTTTATACGAAAAACGCTTACGGAAATAATAGATCGTTCGATTGCGGAACGCGTGCCTATTTTGTACGGCGGTTCAGTGGAATCGGATAATGTGGCATCGCTTTATACCTATGGGGATGTTGACGGATTTCTTGTTGGACACGCAAGCACCGATGCAAAAAGCTTCAACGAAATTCTTGAGAGCGTCTCAAATGCCTAAGGCTTTGCCCGATATTCGCGCCGCAGAGAATTTGCAAGGAAAACGAGTGCTTCTTCGCGCTGATTTAAACGTACCGGTTGAGGGCGGGCGCGTGCTTGATATTTTTCGGTTGCGCCAGTCGCTTGAAACTATAGAATTTTTGCGGCGGGCCGGTGCGCGTATTATTTTAGTAAGCCACCTTGGCCGTAGCGGAGCCACCTTGTTGCCGGTGGCGGAAGCGCTTTCTCAGTTTTTGCCGATTTCTTTTGTTCCGGATATTCTCGGTGCTCGGGCGAAGGTTGCCCGCGCGGCGCTTAAGAACGGTGAAGTACTATTGCTTGAAAATCTCCGCAGTGACCCGCGTGAGGAAAAAAATGACCCCCAATTTGCAAAAGAGCTCGCGTCGCTCGCCGAGTGTTTTGTAAACGACGCGTTTGGAGTCTCACACCGCAACCATGCTTCCATCACCGGGGTGCCGACACTGCTTCAAAGCTATGCAGGACTTGAGCTTCAAAAAGAAATTGCCGAACTTTCAAATGCTCTGCATCCTCCCTCCCCCTCACTGTGTATCATTGGGGGAGCAAAATTTGAAACAAAGGGACCGCTCATCGAGAAGTTCTTAAAAAGCTACGATTATGTATTTGTGGGAGGCGCCATCGCAAATGATGTGTTTAAGGCACAGGGGAAAGAAGTTGGAATGTCGCGAGTCTCTCCCGAGAGACACGATTTTTTAAAGATTCTAAGGAACAAGAAACTTCTCCTTCCCTCTGATGTTGTCGTGGTTGAAGTAAACGGCAAAAACACTCTTAAGAACATAAGCGACGTGATGCCCTCGGACACTATTATGGACGTAGGACCTCAAACAATCAGCACTGTCTCAGAACTTCTCTCAAAAATGAAATTCGTGCTCTGGAATGGTCCTCTGGGGAACTACGAGCATGGATTTGTAAATCAAACCGAAGCGCTCGCGGAAGCGATTGCGGCAAGCGGCGTCTATTCGGTAGTCGGCGGGGGTGATACTATTGCGGCAATTGGGAAACTTGGACTCGAGAGCCGCTTTTCGTTTGTTTCGACCGGCGGTGGTGCCATGCTCGAGTTTTTGTATAAAGGGACATTGCCGGGTCTTCAGGCATTGTATGAAAAAAACTGATAGATGCATACGCGGGCAACTATGAAAGAAAATATAACATCGATCGCGGCGGCGATATTGAAGTGGTTGGGCACGGGATAGATTAAAAAAGAACTCTCCCTGCGTTTCCACAAGGGAGAGTCTGCCACAAGGGCATGGAAGGTTACTTCACGAATTGCGCGAGGAGCTCCTCGGGAGAGCAGGTTGCGGTGCCGACTTTACTGACCACAATGCCTGCCGCCGCGTTCGCAATAATCGCTGCTTCGGCAAATGTCGCTCCGACAGCACGCATAAGCGCGAGGGTAGAAATCACCGTATCTCCCGCGCCAACCGTATCTGCTTCCTTGACCGGTATGGCGGGGATGTGAAGTGGGTCTTCGGATGACCCGAAGAGGGTCATACCATCTTCGCCCTGCGTCACGAGGACTGCTTTTGACACGGTTGCCTTCAGAAGTTCCGGTCCGGCTTCCTCGATCTCTTGAGGGGTGTCGAGGGTTCTGCCGACGAGTTCCGAAGCCTCCTTGAGGTTTGGAGTGATGACGTCCACTCCTCGATAGAACTCCGCGGGCCGGTACTTCGGGTCGACGTAGACCGGGACACGAGAATGAAGGACATGTTGGAACAAACTGCCTGACCCTCCCGTTACCACTCCTTTCTGGTAGTCGGATACGATGAGGCTCCCGGGACTTCCGAGCACTTCATCAATCGCGCCGGCGAGCTGGACCTTCAACTGCTTCTCGACGGGACCGCTTATGAACTCACGCTTCTCGCGGTCAACTCGCAGATGGGCGACCCCGCCGCTTAGAAAGCGGGTCTTAACGGTGGTCGGCCGTGAGGGATCGATGACAAGGAATGCCTCGATGGTATAGCGGCCTTGCTCGACGAGCTTATGGCGCAGCATCTTGGCATTCTCGTCGTCGCCCGTGACGCCGACCAAGAGCGCTCGACCCCCGAGCCGGGCGATGTTAAGGGCGACATTCGCCGCTCCACCGAGCCGGTACTCGGTGTTGGTCACCCACAATTTCAAGCCGGGAGGCTCGGGTGAGTCTTCCTTCATGCAGTGCACGAATTCGTCAAGCATGACGTCGCCTAAGACGACGACGGGTTTCTCGCGGGCTTCTTTGAGAAGATCAGCCACGCGGGCATAAGGTAGGGTAGTTTGTTGTTGCCTCACGGGGCACCTCCTGATTCCTAGTCCGAATTTCTAGTCCAAACTCTATAATCGAAAAAGCTCGGTACTGGTTACTTATGAGACGGAGAAAAGAAAAGAGACTAGAGCGTCTGTAGACGCAAAGTCTGCAATGATAACATCAGCCCCCGCCTTGATAAGCCTCTCTCGTTTCCAAGAGTTGACGCCCTTGCGTATCGTTTCGTTACTTGCAATGCCGACTGCGACCGCTCCATGGGCTTTTGCTTCTTGCATTTCCACGTATCCATCGCCGAATACGACAAGGTTTTCTCCAGAAATATTTGCTTCCTTGAGGATGCGTTCGATAGCAATCTTTTTTGAGAACGTAAGGTAGGCATCTTGTGCTCCCCATATTTCTTTAAATAGCGAATCAATACGAAGCAAGCGCGCCTCTTCAACAACAAAAGGTTCGTCAGTGCCTGAAGCCAGATAACAGGAAATGTTCCTCTCTTTGAGAGAGGTAAGAAAAGAACGGGACCCACGCACCATATATTCATCGGGGTCTACAGAAGCGATTTTAAGATTCTCCAGACGGGATTTGGTATGTTCGCGGATCAACTGAAGATACTCACGTTTGTATTCGAGGGCATTTTTCGCTTCGCTTCCTCTTTTTTTGATTTCTTCGACGAAACGAAGCATTTGATACATTGTCTGTTTTCCCGTCAGCTCATTGACGTACTCGGTGACCGCATGCTCGACTTCCTCTTTTTCTCCATGCTTAGGAGTTTTCAAGAGCTCATTCACCATCATCCCGACCATTATTTTTTGCCATCCTTCACGGATAAGGGAGACAGTGCCGTCAAAATCAAAGAGCGCATGAGTAATGCGCGAGAGCTTCAATTCCTTGTTGATTATTTCAAGAGTGTCCATACCCATGAGCTTCCCGGTGCAGCTCTTTCTATTTTCATCTCCCGCTTCTGCTTACCAGCAGAGAAAAAACTAACCGAGTGCTGTGCGTATTTTTTCTGCATTTCCAACGAGGTTGTCCTTGTTTCCCAGAGTATTTTTTGGGTCAGGATAAAGCCAAATGTGGGCATGGTGAACCTCTTCTCCCTCTACCTTCGAATGAACCATGTCAGTGCTGAACGCTTTCTGTATTGCCCGAGCAACATCACGCGCTTTCTCAAAATAGGTTCCTATATCCGGAACATCCCATACCCAGCGATAGTGCTGTTTTGGAATGACCAGGGCGTGCCCTGGGGCGCGCGGTCGGATATCCATAAAGGCAAGATAGTCAGCGTCCTCGTATATTTTTATTGAGGGAATTTCTCCTCGCGTGATTTTGCAGAATACGCAATCTTGTTCCATGGGAGACAGTATACCCCGTAGTGAATTTTGGCATAGTTGCCCTGTCTCTAAGTAAAGCTTTCCAGCTATACTCGAAATGAAATTCACTGTCCGCTGTTACAATAACCGTCGCAACGAAGAGACAATGCCAAAATCTACTACGGGGTATAGCAATGTTACAATAATTGGCGATGGAAAGTGAAAAAGCTGTCTCCGAAAGGTTTGACGGCGAAATGGTGTTAGCTCAGTACCCTCGGCTTCTGCGGAGTTTGCTTCTTGCTCGGGGGATTACTACTGAGGAAGCCGCAGAACTGTTTCTCAAGCCTGACTACGAGCGCGATCTGCACGACCCGTTTCTCATGCAAGACATGGAGCGCGCGGTTGCGCGGATCCTCGGCGCAATGCGAAGCGAAGAGACTATTGTGGTCTACAGCGATTACGATTGCGACGGAATCCCCGGCGGTGTCATCCTCCATGATTTTTTTAAGCGTGTCGGTTACTCGCGCTTCACAAACTACATCCCGCATCGCCACAGAGAGGGGTATGGGCTCAACAGTACTGCTCTTGAAGGCTTTGCGGAGAGCGGCGCGTCACTGCTCATCACCGTTGATTGCGGTACAACCGACATCGAAGCAATTGCGCGTGCGAGGGAGATTGGAATTGATGTTATCGTAACGGATCATCATTTGCCGGGAGAAGCGGGCTTACCCGACGCCTATGCCGTTTTGAATCCGCATCGAGAAGGGGAGACCTATCCCTTTCGGGAATTATGCGGCAGCGGCCTTGCATTCAAACTGGTGCAGGGACTCATGGCACGAGGGAATTTTAATGTGCCGGCCGGATGGGAAAAGTGGCTTCTCGATATGGCGGGACTCGGGACGCTCGCGGATATGGTTCCTCTTCTTGGCGAAAATCGCGCGCTTGCCCATTTCGGGCTTGTCGTGCTTCGCAGATCTCCGCGCCTCGGCCTCCAGAAGCTGTGCCGCCGCATGAAGGTGAAGCAAAATGAGCTTACTGAAGACGATGTCGGCTTCATGCTGGTGCCGCGGATTAACGCGGCGTCGCGCATGGACGCACCGATGGACGCGTTTCGTCTGCTTACCACTCACGATGAAACGACCGCGGATGAACTCTCGGAGCACCTCGACCGTATTAATGATGAGCGCAAGGGGGTAGTGGCAAGTATGGTCAAAGAGATCCGTAAGCGCATGGAGGATCGTGCGGTGAGTGGCGTTATCGTTATGGGAGATCCGCGCTGGAAACCGGCGCTTCTCGGGCTTGCCGCCAATACGCTTGCCGAAGAATACGCCCGGCCGGTTTTTTTATGGGGACGGGAGGCTGATTTAACTATTAAAGGTTCTTGCCGCTCCGACGGGAGCGTGAATGTGGTTGAGCTCATGCGTGCACGTAGCGATCTTTTCTTAGACTTCGGCGGACACCAATTCAGCGGAGGATTCAGCGTTGTGCAGGAAAAGGTGCACCTGCTTGAAGTGCATCTCGTTGAAGCGCTCGCCCTCTCCGTTCGCGTGGAAATCCCTCTTTCTGCTCCCCATGACGGCGAGCTTTCGCTTGCCGATGTTACCTGGGAGACCTACCGGCAAATTGCCTCGCTCTCTCCTTTCGGTAAAGGCAATCCGAAGCCGGTATTTCGTTTCCCCAAAGTGGTAATTGCCGAAGTACGTCAATTTGGGAAAGAGCAAAAACATTTAGAATTGCGCTTTGCGCATGGCGGGAGAAGCATCTCGGCAATCGGATTTTTTATGAAACCAGAGGACTTTATCTTTCCGCTCGTAGCGGGTAATCAGGTTGACCTCACCGCGACAATAGAGCGTTCGACATTTCGGCATTTTCCGGAGTTGCGCCTTCGTATCGTGGGTCTCGAATTCCGTTGACACGGAGGATAAACCGCAATAGACTTTTTTGAAACGCTATCAAAAAAGGATTGTCACATTTGAGATCATGCAGAAAGTCTTTCTCTACACTGACGGGGGAGCTCGCGGCAACCCGGGGCCAGCCGGTATCGGTGTTGTGATTCAGGATGAAGCGGGGGATATCCTCAAAGAAATTTCAAAATTTTTAGGACGTCAGACCAATAATTGGGCCGAATACGAGGCGGTAGTTCTTGGCCTCGAAGCGCTCAAAAAAATGTTTGGTGTGGCAAAGCTCAAAGAAATGAGCGTTGAGGTGAAAATGGACAGCGAGCTTGTGGCCAGGCAGCTGTCAGGCAAGTATCAAATAAAGGAGCCGACGCTTTTTCCGCAGTTCATAAAAATTCATAATCTCTGTGTCTCGGCATTCCCGCATATCGTCTTTACACACATTCGCCGTGAGCAAAATAAGGAAGCCGACAGATTAGCCAACCGAGCAATGGATGGTTGCACTGCTTGAGAAGAGAATAGAAACTTTTTTTATTCACCCAAAACTCAAACTATGCGATATATCGCATAGTTTGAGTTTTGGCAACAAGATTTTTACTATTTGATACATGCAAAACCAAAGATGGTTATATGCGCTTATCGGCGGATTCATCGCAGGCGTCGCGTTTCGCTCTTTTGTTGATTTAGGCTGGTCATTTTCATTTTTTCTTCTTCTTATCGGCGTTATGCTTACTTTCGCCCATTCTCTTATTCGTGCGAATGGGAGAATAACGTTTCTGACGATTTGCCTTGTTGCGGCAGGACTCGGGATGCTACGGCTCAATATCGCGGATATACGTCAAGGGGATCCTTTGTTCGAAGCAAAAGTTGGCTCAAGTGTAGTTGCGGAAGGAACGATTATTGAGGAGCCGGATGAGCGGGAGAATCAAACGCTTCTCACCGTGCGGTTTGAAAAAGTGGGAGCCGAAGCGCTTCACGATACCGTGCTTGTCGGTACCGCACGATTCCCGGAATTTCATTACGGCGACTTTGTGCAAGTCATCGGCAAGCTCGAAAAACCGAAAAGTTTTGAAACCGATACCGGCCGCGTGTTCAATTATCCGCAGTTTCTCGCCAAAGACGGTATTTTTTATCAAATAAGTTTTGCAAAAGTTTCTTTGCTAAACGCGGGCAGCGGCAATCCCTTGAAGCGTGCACTCTTCGCGATTAAAGATTCATTTCTCTCGCGGGTTTCGCGCGTTATTCCCGAGCCGCAAGCATCGCTCATGGGAGGTCTCGTGGTTGGAGCGAAACAATCATTGGGCAAGGAGCTTCTGGATGCGTTTCGAATGACGGGAATTATTCACATTGTTGTTCTTTCAGGTTTCAACATCACGATTGTTGCGAATTTTATTATGCGGTTTTTTGGCATGTTTTTGCGAAAACGCGGAAGCGGCAGTTTAATTGCGGGAGGCATCTCAATTGTCCTTTTTGTCATTATGGTTGGGGCGTCCGCCACCGCGGTGCGCGCGGGCGCCATGGCACTTATCGGTCTTTTGGCGCTTGCAACCGGAAGAACTTCTGCGATTACACACGCACTCATACTTACCGGATTTCTTATGGTGCTGCACAATCCGTACATCCTTCTCTTTGACCCGTCGTTTCAATTATCATTTCTCGCAACGCTCGGCCTCATTCAAATATCGCCGCGGATTGAAGCGCGTATTATGCGCGTTCCGAAATTTTGGGGACTTCGCACCATCATTGCCGCAACACTTGCCACGCAATTGTTTGTCTTGCCGCTTCTTCTCTACAACACGGGGCAGTTTAGCGTGGTCGGGCTTTTGGTAAATCTTTTAATACTTCCGCTCATTCCCATTACTATGCTTTTCGGTTTTCTTACCGGCGTTGCGGGATTTCTTTCAACAATTCTTTCCATGCCCTTCGCTTTTATTTCCTACGCCCTCCTTACCTACGAACTCAAAATCGTGGAGCTTTTCTCCTCGCTTCCATTTGCCTCGGTCACCATCCCGTATTTCCCCGCCTGGCTCATGGTCTTGCTCTACGCCGCACTTGCGGCATTTTTATGGCTTAAAACAAGGACCACAAGACATTGACTTTTTATCTTATTTGTGATTCCATGCAAAATAGAAGAGTAGAGAAAACCTCTACTTAATTTTTTGGGGAACACTGATGAAAGAAAAACGGCTTGTGTCCACAGGTTCCGGCCTATTGATCGCCAGCGTAATTGGAATTGCGGTGTTTGGCACTGCGGGAGGGTTCGATATTTCTATTCCTTACCCAGGGCCGAATTCCTACAACGTACCGCAGGACCCAAGAGCTAGGGCTTCTAAGGTCCACAAGGAGGATCCTTTTACCGAGGTCGAGAAGGATAAACGATCCGTTGCAAGCAATTCAATTCGCGTGGATGACTACCATCTCACGGTGAGTTGTCGGATCGGCTATACTTTCGAATGTCAGCATCAGGTCAGCAACTACCTCGACTCCAACGAGTTCATTATGGTTCGCCAGTCTGAGTGGAGCGTGCTTGTCGAGACCAGTCGGCCGCTGCCGACGCGCGAGCGCAAACCGTAGGGATTTCGCAGTTGGTAACCGATCGGAAAAGTAAGGGCCGCCAACAGGGCGGCCCTTTTGTTTTTCATACTGCTTTAAAATGTTCTTCGAGTATTTCCCAATTCAAGTTTGAGAAAAATGCCTCGATGTAATTTTTCTTTTCTGCAGGAACATAGTCCACCATAAAAGCGTGCTCCCACATGTCCATGGCAAGAATAATGGGAAGTCCTGCAAGTTGACCAAGTTCGTGGTCGGTAACCCAGGCGTTGTGGAATTGTTTACCCATGGGGTCGTAATAAAGGATTGCCCAGCCGATGCCGCGCATCATGCCCGTTGCTTTAAATTCTGCCGTCCAATTGTCAAAACTTCCGTACTGTTTCTCAAGTGCCTTAGTGAGTTCTCCATTCGGCTCAACCGCACTTCCGCCATTCTCCATGCTTCCAAAGTAGTATTCATGCATGCGCATACCATCAAATTCAAATCCCTTCCGGCGCTGCACTTCACCTAAGACATAGGCATTTTTCTCCGCGTCTTTTTTCAAATCAACGATTACCTGCTCAAGCGTGTTTAAAAATTTTACATATCCCGCGTAGAGCCCAAGGTGTACCTCAAGCTGTTTTTGCGAAAGCCCTTTAAGCTCGGGCAAGTTGAATTTCTTCGCTTCGTACATACGGATAGTATAGCGCAATTGTGTTTCTGTGATGAATTGTTACTATCGGAGTAGAACTGCAACACAAATGGGGAGGTCGCCCGTGGCGGAACTCATATCGCCTTTGTACAATCCAGCGCGCGAGCGGCCGTTTCGATACGACCTGCTCGCGTGGTTCACCATCGTCCATGTGGCGGGGATAGTCGCCATCTGGCACATGGCCTATGTCCACTTCAGTATCAATACCGCGGTGATGGCGGGACTCCTGTTCCTTCTCGTTCACCTCTCCATCACCATGGGGCCTCATCGGCTCTACTCTCACGATTCCTACAAGGCGTCTCGCGCGCTCGAGTTAGGCATCGCTGTGGTGAATCCAGGTGCAATGCAGGACGGTATCCCGTGGTGGAGCGGTCATCACATAGACCACCATAAGTACACCGACACTCCGAGGGATCCGTACTCGGTCCTGCATGGTTTTTGGTGGGCTCACTGCATCTGGCATCTGTACTCCACGAGACAAGTGCCCCCGAGTGCCCGAAAACTCATGAGAAAACCAATCCTCGTGTGGCAACAGAGGAATCACGTGTGGCTCGGTGCGCTGGTTGGCTTCGGGTTACCGACAGGTCTTGGTGCCTTGTGGGGCGATTGGGTCGGCGGATTTTTAGTCGGCGGGTTTCTGCGTCTCGTGGTCCAGTACCACACGACCTGGAGCATTAATTCCGTCGCCCACTACTTCGGGAAGAGTCGATACGGTGTTGGCACGGGCCGTAGCAATGCATGGCTCGGGCCACTTACCGCAGGCGAAGGAACCGATCACGGTCGCCACCACGTTGCGCCGGACGATTGTCGCATTGACCCGCGCTGGTGGGCGCTCGATTTCGGGAAGTGGGCCATCTGGCTCTGCTCCAAGGTCAAGCTTGCCTACGACCTCAGACGGGTTCCCGAAGAGGTCGTACAAAAACGAGCCGCCCTGCTACGCCAGACAGCAACGGCATAGAAACGTCTTGCAGCAACTTCATCGTCCCGAAGCGCACAAGTGTGCCTCGGGCGATTTCTTTTTAGCTGGTTCTTCTGTTATATAAGGAATATGAAATTCATCCTCATCCGCCATGCCGAGACCGATTGGAATGTCGAGAACCGGCTCCAAGGGCACACCGATACTGAAATTAATGAAAACGGCAAAGCACAAGCTCGCGCGCTTGCCGAAGAGCTTGTGCCGCTTAGCATTCATCGGATTATAAGTTCTGACTTGAAACGCGCGGCGCAAACTGCGGACATCGTTGCCTCGTTTCTCGGCGCGCCAGTGCATCTCGACGCGCGCTTGCGCGAATGTTCGTTTGGAAGTTTGGATGGAATCACTCGACAGGAGGCTTTTGAGCAGTATGGCATTTTGCACTATTCCGAGGGTTCCTATAACCATCGTGCTTTTGGAGGGGAACTACAAGAAGATGTTATTGCTCGACACCGGACCGCACTCGATGAATATGCTCTCCGGCACCCCGGAGAAACACTTCTTCTTGTCGGGCATGGTACAGGATTCAACACGTTACTTATGGAACTTGGTTACGAGGGCAATTTGAAGCGCGGCCAGTATCGAATCATTGAATACTAACGGAAACCAAAGTGGCCATTTGATATATCAAATGGTTTCGTTTCGCTCATTAGGTGGGGAGATACGGGATATACTATTTGCATGGAACGTGTGCGACGGCATATCAGATGGTATTTGGTACTTGCTCTTTTCATTGCGAATGCGTTCATCTACTACGCAGTTTTCGCCGAAAAGCCGCAAGGACTTACGGTTGTCTTCTTTGACATCGGACAGGGCGATTCTATTTTTATCGAGTCACCCGCGGGGAATCAGGTACTCATTGATGGAGGACCGAACGCAAAGGTGTTGCAGGAACTTGGGAAAGTAATGCCGCTGTATGACCGCACGATTGATATGCTTATCCTCACCAACCCTGACCAGGACCACTTTGCCGGATTTTTAGATGTGCTGAAGCAATATGAAATCGCAACCGTGATGGAGCCGGGAACGGTGGGGAAATCGCAGATGTATCCGGAATTTGAAAAGGAGGTGACGGCAGAGGGAGCGACGCGCGTGCTCGCGCGCCGCGGACAAGTCGTTGATCTCGGTGGCGAAGCATATCTGAAAATTCTTTTTCCCGACCTCGATGTTTCAACTGAGACACCGAACAATGGTTCAATCGTCATGCGGCTCGTCTATGGCGAAACCGAAGTATTACTTACCGGAGATGCGACACAAAAGGTAGAAAATCATTTACTCGCGATTGATCCTACGGAGCTCAAAAGCGATGTACTCAAAGTTGGACATCACGGCTCGCGCACTTCAACGGGCGCTGGCTTTATCGCGGCAGTTGCGCCAGAGTACGCGGTCATATCCCTCGGCAAGGACAATCGTTATGGTCATCCGCATCAAGAGACTCTCGACACGCTTTCAAAATTCGGCGTAAGAATTTTTCGCACGGGCGAGGAGGGAACGATTATTATGCGCTCTGACGGTGTTCAGACAGAAATTGGGAATTTTTAGATCACTCCCGCTTTTTTGAGCGTTGCGTAGGCGCCGTTCTTACTGATGGTTTTAAGCCCCTTGGTAGAGATGCGGACAATGATATGTTTCTTAAGCTCCGGAATATAAATCCGCTTTTTTTGAAGATTCACTTGCCGGCGGGTTTTGCCGATAGGGTTGTATTGCGTCGCACGCGTGCGATTGCTGTAGCCGCCTCCGACTTGCGAGGTTTTTTTAGTGACGGGACAAATTTTGGCCATAGGATTAGCTTCTTTAGCAATTAGCTTTTAGCTTCGTTAGCAAGGCATGGTAGCATATCCATATACTTTTGCAATTTTTCGTATTACGCTAACTGCTAACGCAGCTAACAACTAATGAAGCTCCCATGCAACTCGACGTATTTTTCGGTCTTGTCATTCTTATTTTTTCAATCGTCATTCACGAGGTGATGCATGGCGTCGTTGCCAATTGGCTTGGCGACCCGACTGCGCGCCTTGCCGGACGTCTTACGCTTAACCCAATAAAACATGTTGACTTGTTTGGGTCAGTGCTTTTGCCTGCGCTCCTCGTGTTGACCCATGCCGGTGTCGTGTTTGGCTGGGCAAAGCCGGTTCCCTATAACCCTTACAATTTACGGGGGAAGCGGGGGGAAGCGCTTGTTGCGCTTGCTGGTCCAGGCATTAATCTCTTGCTTGCGATTATTTTCGGACTTCTTATTCGGTTTGTGGGTACGGCTCTACCTCCGTCATTCATCTCGCTTGCGAGTGTGGTTGTCATTTATAACCTCATGCTCGCGATCTTCAACCTTATTCCTATTCCGCCGATTGACGGCTCGAAAGTGCTCGCGGTGCTCCTGCCCTACCGCTTACAGCGCGTCTTTATCGACTTCGGCGAACGCGTCGCGAGCTTTGGTCTCCTAGGGCTCCTTCTCTTTTTTCTCCTTTTTGGGTATATCTTTTTTCCGATTTTTTCTGCAGCTGTCGGTTTTCTTTTCGAGCTCATCACTGGGTTGCATCCTTAGAATCGGTGTAGTAGAGTGTCCGCAATGGCGGTTAAGCCGCCTTTTGAATTAGGATGTCCACCATAAACCAATTAATTAAGCGAAAGAGAAAGATTGTAAAACGCAAGTCAAAAGTCGTGGCCCTTTCGCGCGGCTTTAATTCGCTTGAAAACCGTCCGACCTTCTACCCTTCGCCTTTCAAGCGCGGAGTGTGTACAAAAGTGACGACCAAGACGCCGAAAAAGCCGAACTCTGCAGTCCGGAAGATTGCTCGTGTACGGCTCACGAACGGTATGGAAGTGACCGCCTACATTCCGGGCATCGGCCACAATCTTCAGGAACACGCGGTAGTGATACTTCGCGGTGGGCGCGTGAAAGACATCGGCGTTCGCTACACCATTGTCCGCGGCAAGCTCGATGCCGCCGGCGTTGAAAACCGTCGCACAAGCCGGAGCTCCTACGGAGCCAAGCGGCCAAAATAGGAATCAAGAAGCAGGAATCATGAATAACGAAGTACGAATTAAGAATTACAAATAAGAAATGAGAAGGAAGCTGAAGAAAAAACACGGACTCTCTCCTGATGTAACCTACAACTCGGTGAAGGTGACAAAGTTCATCAATTACATCATGAAGAAGGGCAACAAAAGCGCTGCTCGGAAAATTGTCTATGGCGCATTCTCCGAAATAAAGGAAAAGACAAAAGGCGATCCACTTCCCGTTTTTGAAGCGGCAGTAAAAAATGTGAGCCCCGCCGTTGAAGTGCGTTCACGCCGGGTGGGAGGCGCCAACTATCAAGTGCCGCGCGAAGTTAGGCCTGAACGCCGTCTCTCCCTCGCTTATCGCTGGCTCATTGCGGCTGCCCTTTCAAAGAAAGGCGTGCCGATGCATAAAAAACTTGCCGACGAGATCATTGCGGCTTCAAACAACGAGGGAGCCGCTTTCAAGAAGAAAGAAGATACTCATCGCATGGCGGAAGCCAACAAAGCATTTGCCCACTTCGCTTGGTGATTTTGGTAGACCAAAATCATCTCGAACGAATGTGAGGGATTAAACAGCTCACCTGGGTGAGCTGTTTGCATTTTAGCTTTCAAAATTGTTGAATAAGGGAAGCTTAATAAGGAGAGGCACCATGCAGCTCACAACCTTCACAAGGTACCATAGGATTCGCGCACGGTACCTCGTCGGACTGGCAATAGTTGCCATCATTATGGCTCTGATACTTGGGGCCATACAAGCGTGGATGGCGGGTGGCTTTCTGGCAGTATGTGCGATTATCTGCTTCGAAGTGGCCCGGCGGATGATTCGCCATTGCAATTTTCTCGATTCTGTCTCAACAGTTCATCTGGACAGTTGAGGAAAAGCCCGACGCGTGCGCGTCGGGCTAAGTTTTGTCATAGGGCGAATCGTTTACGAAACCAAGGTGGGTAAGATCAATGAGACCGAAACTCCCCCACGCCTGGCCCGTTTCGTCTGTGGCAAAAGTGTACTCAACGTATTCCCAATTTGGGAAAAAGAAATCCTTCCCGGAGGTAAAATTAAGTGGTGATTCTGGGAAGGGGGCCTTAAGATTAAATTTTGCACGAACCATGCTTCTGAATTCATTCCGTACGTTCATTTTTACTTTATAAAAACCAAGCGCTCGAAGTTCCTGCGTGTGCTTACTTTTTGCCATTAGGAATCTCCTTCTGCGAAAACACTAACACTTACGTTGCATTTTCCCCAGTTTTAGCTATTCTATCAATCACGCCACTGGCGCGTTTTTAATTATGGCAGGGGAACAACATTATCCATTAGAGAGAGTCAGGAACTTTGGGATAATTGCGCACATTGACGCGGGGAAAACCACGACGTCTGAACGCGTGCTTTTCTATACTGGCGTGTCGCATAAGATCGGCGAGGTGCACGAGGGCGACACCGTGACGGACTGGATGGAGCAGGAGCGCGAGCGTGGCATCACCATTACCTCCGCCGCGATTACCTGCTTTTGGAATAAAACCGATACGCCCAAGACTCCGGAAAACAGCTACCGTTTCAATATTATTGATACGCCGGGACACATTGATTTCACGGTTGAGGTAAAGCGCTCGCTTCGCGTTCTTGACGGCGCGGTTGTTGTTTTTGACGGTGTTGCGGGCGTCGAACCGCAATCAGAAACCAATTGGCGCTATGCGGACGACTATAAAGTGCCGCGCATCTGCTTCATCAATAAGCTTGATCGCATGGGCGCGTCTTTTGAGCATTCATTCCAGTCCATTCTTGAGCGTCTTACCAAACATGCGGTGCGGATGCAAATCCCGGTAGGCGAAGAGGGAGCGCATGAGGGCGTCGTCGACCTTCTCAAGATGAAAGCCTACTATTTCGAAGGCGAGATGGGCAATAAAGTGGTGGAAAAAGAAATACCTGAACATCTGAAAGCGGATGCAGAGAAGTATCGGGCTGAACTTGTCGAAAAAATTGTTGAACAAGATGACGCCGCAATGGCAAGTTTTTTGGACGGGAAGAATATCGCGCTCGACGAACTGAAGCGGATTCTGCGCAAGGCGACGATTGCGAACACCATTGTGCCGGTATTTGCCGGCTCGGCCTTAAAGAACAAAGGCGTGCAGCTGGTGCTCGATGGCGTTGCCGATTATCTTCCTTCACCTCTCGATATTCCGCCGGTGAAAGGAATAAACCCTGATACCGGAGAGGAGATAATTCGTCAGGAGAGCGACTCGGAGCCGTTTTCCGCGCTTGCGTTTAAACTACAGTCTGATCCCTTTGTCGGCCAGCTTACCTATTTTCGTGTCTACTCCGGAACGCTCACGGCGGGTTCCTACGTTTTGAATTCGACGACGGGCGAGAAGGAGCGCATCGGGCGGGTACTTCGCATGCATGCCAACGACCGCGAAGAGCTTAAAGAAGTGCGTGCGGGAGAAATCGCCGCTGCAGTGGGACTTAAGAGTACGAGGACGGGGGATACACTCTGTGATCCGGATAAACCGATCATACTGGAAAAAATTATTTTTCCCGAGCCGGTGGTGTCTCTTCGCATCGAGCCGAAAACCAAAGCCGACCAGGAGAAAATGGGCCTTGCGCTTAAAAAACTTTCCGACGAAGACCCAACTTTTCGAATTTCAAGCGACCAGGAAACAATGGAGACCATTATCTCTGGGATGGGAGAGTTGCACCTCGACATTCTTGTCGACCGCATGAAACGCGAATTCGGCGTCGAGGCAAATGTCGGGAAGCCTCAAGTCGCCTATAAAGAGACGATTCAGAAAGAAGCGGAGGCGGAAGGGAAATACATCAAGCAATCCGGCGGTCGCGGGCAGTACGGCCATGTGCGCATTCGCGTAAAGCCGCTTGAGCCGGTGGTGGAAGGGAAGAAAATCGCAAAGAATACCACTCGTGAAGATCACTTTGAATTCATTAACGCCATCAAAGGAGGCGTGGTGCCGCAGGAATATATTCCGGCGGTTGAAAAAGGCATTCGCGAAGGAATGGAACGAGGCGTCGTCGCTGGCTTTAAGATGGTGGACGTTTCGGCGGAACTCTATGACGGTTCTTACCATGAGGTGGACTCCTCTGAAATCGCTTTCAAAATTGCAGGCTCACAAGCGTTTCAGGACGCCGCGCGTCGGGCCAGCCCGGTGCTTCTTGAACCGATTATGAAAATCGAAGTAGTGGTGCCGGAAAAATTCATGGGAGACATCACCGGCAGCTTGAACTCCAAGCGCGGACAGATCGAAAGTATGTCTGACCGCGGTATGCTCAAGGTCATTGACGCGAAAGTACCGCTCGCCGAAATGTTTGGTTACACGACGCAGCTCCGGTCCATGACCGAGGGCCGGGGTACTTCAACGATGGAATTTGATCACTATCAAGCGGTACCTGCACAGGTTGCCGCATCAATTATAGAATCTCGTAAATAATTTCTTACAGACTTTTGCTTCACCATGTCTCGCCCCGTAGCCAAACGCGCAGCACGGGTTTTGTTTTGACAGATTTTTTTGAAAGTGCTCTAATTCTCTCCAGACGAAAGGAGGCAGTCATGCGGGAGCATCATGACACGAAGCGTCTTGAACATATGTTCGAAAAGTTCGCGGCCGAACAACACTGGAGCCGTATGCGGGAGGATCGCGTAAGCTGCGTATATCGCCGGACGGCCGTGTATGAGTCAATTGTAACGACCTGCGATGTCTCGATTATTCGAAACACAAGAACGATTCTCTCGTGCGCGCCTCTGTATTATTTCCTCGACGAAAATACGGAACTTAAGAAACTCGTTGAGCTTATAAATTTTCGGCTGCATGACAGCGAATGCGAGCTTCAAGACGACCGCGGGTTCGTGTTCCACTTCGAAGTTCACATTGCCGCAGAGAAGGGTATCGGTCTTGAAGAGCTTTTTGAGGCGTACCAAACAGCTTGTCTTGATGTAACGCACAAGTATTTCTGCGTCGCGATGATGGTGTACTGGGGAAAGGAGACAGCAAAGCAGGCCCTCGAAGAAGCTGATCATCAGGATATATGAACAGCATCGCCCCGCACTTTCTTTGATACCCAGAAAGTGC
Source organism: Candidatus Kaiserbacteria bacterium RIFCSPLOWO2_01_FULL_51_21 (assembly GCA_001781435.1). Taxonomy (GTDB): domain Bacteria; phylum Patescibacteriota; class Minisyncoccia; order Phycocordibacterales; family 2-01-FULL-51-21; genus 2-01-FULL-51-21. Next base: position 23,069 of record MFLV01000023.1, on the reverse strand, counting down.
GGGGTTGACTATTTTTGTCGTTTGATTATGATAGTGACGATCGCAGTGGTGCGTTCTTTTTGTTTTGAAGAGGCGTTATCCTCTGCGGCATTATCAATTTAGTCTGCTCGCAGGAGGAAGTGAGGCCTCTCTCGCGCACTCGCTTCTCTCTACGAGCCAAAAGCACTATGGCAGAAATATTTGATCGGTCGAAGCCGCACCTAAACGTGGGCACCATCGGCCACGTTGACCACGGCAAGACCACACTCACCGCCGCCATTCTCCACGTCCTCAAACTCTCGGGGAAAAACGTGAAGGAGAAGGGTGTCGATGAAATCGACAACGCGCCGGAAGAAAAGGCGCGCGGTATTACTATTTCCCTCTCGCACAATGAGTACGAGACGGACAAGCGCCATTACGCGCACATTGACGCTCCGGGACACGCCGACTACATCAAGAACATGATTACCGGCGCCGCTCAGATGGACGGCGCGGTACTTGTCGTCGCGGCAACGGACGGCGTGATGCCACAGACCCGCGAGCACATTCTGCTTGCAAAACAAGTCGGCGTGCCTAAAGTCATCGTCTTTCTTAACAAAGTAGACATGGTGGATGACAAGGATCTCGTTGACTTGGTTGAAGAGGAAGTCCGCGACCTTCTTAAGAAACACGACTACGACGGCGCAAATGCTCCGGTGATTCGCGGTTCAGGCCTCAAGGCTTTGGAAGCGAAATCGCTTGACGACGAATGGGCAAAAAAGGTTCTTGAGCTCACTTCGGCGCTCGATGAATACATTCCGGAACCCAAGCGCGAAGTTGACAAACCGTTCCTCATGCCGATTGAAGATATTTTCTCGATTGAAGGACGCGGCACCGTCGTTACAGGCCGCATCGAGCGAGGCAAGGTGAAGGTCGGCGAAGAAATCGAAATTGTCGGCATGAAGCCGACCGCGAAGACAACCGTCACCGGCATTGAAATGTTCAACAAGTCACTTGAGGAAGGGCTCGCGGGCGACAATGCTGGCGTGCTTCTTCGCGGTACGAAGAAAGAAGACGTGCACCGCGGACAGGTGCTTGCAAAACCGGGCTCGGTCACACCTCATACGGAATTTGAATCCGAAGTCTATGTGCTTAACAAAGAAGAAGGAGGGCGCCACACGCCGTTCTTCACCGGTTACAAACCGCAGTTCTACATCCGAACGACTGATGTGACGGGTGAGGTAACGCTTGCAGAAGGAACGGAGATGGTGATGCCGGGCGACACCGCGAAATTCAAAGTGAAGCTCGTGGCGCCTGTCGCACTTGAAGAGCAGCAGCGCTTTGCCATTCGCGAAGGAGGAAAGACCGTGGGCGCCGGTGTGGTGACGAAAGTTACAGCGTAGGCAGCTTCATTAGCAGTTAGCTGCCTTAGCCATTAGAAATTCTGGATGGCTAACGAAGTTAATACCTAACGGCTAACAGCTAAACTCAATGCCGGCAAAACCTAAAATTCCAAAAGAAGAAAAGAAACCGCGCTTGCCCGTAGCCCGGAAACCGCGGGCGAAAAAGGTAGAAAAAGCGCCGGAAGTTTCGCGCCTTCGAATCCGCGTACGCGCCTATGAGCACAAAATTCTCGATGCATCGGTAAAGCAAATTATCGATACCGCGCTTCGCTACGACGCGCAGATCCTTGGCCCGGTGCCCTTACCGACCGAAATTAAAAAGTATACGGTGAACCGCTCAACCTTCATCTATAAAGATGCGCGAGAGCAATTTGAGATGCGGGTTCATCGGCGTCTCATCGATATCTTGAATCCCTCTCCGAAGGTCATTGAGGCCCTCACGAACCTCAACCTTCCCTCTGGCGTCAACATTGACGTGAAGTTGATCTAATGAAGATTCACAGAATGAAAAAGCCCCTATTCAGGGGCTTTTTCATTCCTTGATTTTAAACCAAATTGACGTAGGGTAATTGCATGAAGTTCCAAACTTCAACAAAATTCTAGATCTTTTTATGGATGGTTTTTGGTCATCATTTTCAAAATGGTCTAGTGAAAAAACAAGTAGCCCTCTATATTTTACCTATATTGGGTTTTTTGTAGCTTGGAACTGGAAGTTTTTTCAAATCATTTTTCTTGAGCATTCGTCATTATTCATAAGCCCTCGTATCGAATATATTTCATCTGAACTTTCTTTTTCTCTGGGGAACCCAATACTCGACTTCCTTGCTAATGATGCCTGGCATCTTATTCCTCCAGCAATTTTTACTTGGGTGACAATAATGTATTTGCCCCGTGTTCAAAAGTGGGCTCTTGAAAAATATTTAGAAAGTCGTTTTGAGAGAAAAAGGATGTTTGAGACCAAAAGGCATGAACATGACCAATGGATTCTCTCACTCGAAAGAAAAAAAGAAAAAACGTTGGAAAGTATTGCAACTTCAAAAGCTAGTCAAGCGGAAAAAAGAAAAACTATAAAGGGGGTGACAACACAGGAAGAATTATGGGAACAAGAGTTTGAAGATTTTAAGAAGAATCATCTTTATCCAAAAATAAGACAGGTGACAGAGGTTCTTTACAATAATGGAGGCAAAACTCAAAAATTCCAGTCTGATTATGGTTACCAACGACTTATTGATTCGAATATCCTTGCCTTAGTTCATACCAAAGGATTAGTCACTATTAGTGGGTCAGGGGGTTCAGAGCAAATTGCGCTGACTGAAAAAGGTAAATTTTTTGTCTCTAGATATCTTCAGGAATCGCAATAAAAGTTCTGTAGAGTCTTCCACCAATTTTTGTATCCTTTGCATTTTTCAGGTGCTCATGTATACTCTCCCTACGCCAGTTTTGGCGTCGCTAAGTCCGCCGAAGGCGGACCAATGGCTCACAAGCTCGTTGCTTGCGCCATTGAGGCGCATTTTTCATTTCATGAAATTCATAGTTGGAACCAAGCAAGGAATGACACAAATTTTTGATGAGCAGGGGATAGTTCACCCGGCGACTGTTTTAATTGTGTCTCCCATGACAGTGACGCAAGTTAAACTCCCGGAGAAGGACGGATACTCGTCGGTAGTGCTTGGCTACGGCACGCGGAAAGAAAAGCATCTCACTAAAGCTGAAAAAGGGAAAATGGGTGGCGCGCTTTATCGCGGGCTCAAAGAATTTCGCCCGAATGAAGACCGGAAAGAAAAACTGGAGGATATGGAAGTCGGGAAGCAATTCGATGTTTCAGTGTTTGCAGAAGGCGATACCGTTGCCGTCTCCGCAATTTCAAAAGGCAAAGGATTCCAGGGTGTGGTGAAGCGGCACGGTTTCCACGGTGGGCCTCGCTCTCATGGCCAAAAGCACTCGGAGCGCGAGCCAGGCTCCATCGGCGGTGGCGGTCGTGCGGGAGGGCGTGTCATCAAGGGTATGCGTATGGCGGGGCGTATGGGCGGAGACCGCATAACAGTCAAAAACTTGAAAGTTCTTCAGATTGATAAGGACAACAATGTGCTCGTCGTCTCCGGTGCGGTGCCGGGACGCCGCGGCGCTCTCGTCGAAGTTCGCGGAATGTAGGAGGAATCTGGAATCAAGAATTATGAATCAGGGAAAAATAAAAACAAAAAAAGTGGTATCGCGAACGCCGAGGAAGACAAAACGTCCGTCTTCTGAACCAGTTGTTGAGAATTTAAACAATATGGAGGCGACTATTTTCAATCAGCAAGGAAAGAAAGTTGGAATGGTTGCGCTGCCGGAGCGTGTATTTGGCGCAAAGTGGAATCCTGATTTAGTACACCAGGTGGTGGTGGCGATGGAAGCCAATGCCCGTGTGCCGATCGCCCACACGAAACAGCGCGGCGAAGTGCGCGGCGGCGGACGCAAGCCCTGGCAACAGAAGGGCACCGGTCGCGCGCGGCACGGCTCTATCCGGAGCCCACTGTGGCGCGGCGGCGGCATCACCTTCGGACCGACTAAAGAGCGGGTGTTCGCGAAGGGCTTGAATAAAAAGATGCGGGTACAGGCGCTTTTCTCTGCGCTCTCGCGGAAGCTCAAGGACGGAGAAGTTCTCTTTGTTGATTCGCTCTCATTCTCGATGCCGAAAGCAAAGGAAGCAAAGCAGGCGCTTTTGGCGCTCTCCGGTGTCTCTGGGTTTGAGAAGCTTGCAAGCAAGAAAAAGAATGCCGTATTCATCGCGCTCCCCGCGCGAAATGAGGCGGTTGAAAAAAGCTTCCGTAACTTCGGCACCGTGGAAGTCGGCGAGGTGCGCAACCTAAATCCGCGCGACGTGCTCAAATACACCTATGTAGCAATTGTCGACCCGCAGATTTCCCTCGGCCTCATTGCGAAGCGTGCGGCGCTGAAAAAATAATCCATGGCGCTATTTGAGAGAAAAAAGAATACTGAAGAAAAAAAAGCTCAAACGCTGGTACAACCCTCGCGCGTGAAAAAAGAGGTGAAGGGACCATCAGCGAAAGAAACGGCTCCGAAAGTGAACCAGGCAAAAACGGTGCAAGCCGCAAAGGGAACATATGCCGGTATACTCCGCTCGCCCCGCATCACTGAAAAAGCCTCGTTTGCGAATGAAAAAGGGACGTACGTGTTTATTGTTGCTCCGAGAGCCAGCAAGCGCGATATTAAAATGGCAGTGCGGGAGATTTACGGAGTAAGCCCGCGGAAAGTCGCAATTACTAAAATCCCCGCGAAAGTTATTTTCAACCGCCGTATTCGCGGCATAAAGGCGGGCGGCAAGAAGGCGTATGTGTATCTTAAAGCAGGGGATAAGATTGAGATGGTATAAACCATGAAATACCTCAAACCAAAAACACCAGGCCAGCGCGGCATGAGCGGAATTGAATATCGTAAATTCTTGACTGCAACTGAACCGCATAAACCGCTGACACACGGCGGCAAGCGTTTTGTGGGACGCAATGCTTTTGGCCGCATCACGGTGCGCCATAAGGGAGGCGGGCACAAACGGCTTTTCCGCGAGATTGATTTTCAGTACAACAAACACGACATTCCTGCAACCATTGAAACAATCGAGTACGACCCGAATCGCGGCGGCTTTATCGGCCGGGTTGTGTACAAAGACGGCGAGCGGCGCTATGTTCTTCTGCCGCGCTCGCTTAAGGTCGGCGACACTTTCATCGTTTCTGAAACGGCCAAAGTGGTGCCCGGTAACCGTCTGCCTTTGAAAAACATTCCCGTTGGTACCTTTGTCTATAATATTGAACTGAAACCGATGAATGGGGGAAAACTTGCGCGCGGCGCCGGCAATTATGCAGAGATCGTTGCTCAGGATAGCCCTTACACACAGGTAAAAATGCCTTCAACTGAAGTGCGAATGATTCTTAATACCGCATGGGCTTCGGTAGGTGAGGTTTCAAATCCTGAGCGGAAACTTGTCAATATCGGCAAAGCGGGACGGTCCCGCTGGCTCGGCATTCGCCCGACGGTGCGAGGCTCCGCGATGAACCCGGTTGACCATCCTCATGGTGGCGGTGAAGGACGCTCTGGCCGTGGCCGCCGTCGCGCTATTTCGATGTGGGGCAAGCCAACCGGCAAGGGGCAGAAGAGCCGTCGGCCGAAAAAATATTCTAATTATTTGATTATTTCCCGTCGCAAAGTCGGCAAGAAACGGAATACCACTCAGTAAAAAAACATCCCCACGCCAAGGCGTGGGGATGTTTTGGTATTGGCATAACTTCTCGAGCACGTATCTGCACGGTATGATAGCTGGTATATGGAAAATCCTGAGATTCTTATTGTCCGCGAACCGCTCTCTCTTGATGAAGTTCGTGATCTTGCGAGCCGCTGGCACGGCACCATGGTCAAGGGTGTTGCCGATTGCCGCCGCGGCACTGTAGCGCTTGGCGGCGATTGGCACATGGACGCGAATGCCCATCTTATTTTGGATGGCTCTCTGCCGGAGGATACCTGGGGGTTTAATCTCTATCCCGAGGAAGAGGGGGAGGAGGCTCTTGAATATATTTCACTCATCAATATTCGCCCCGGGCAGGGAAACCATGAAATGGAATTGCAGGACCCTCTGCTTAGAAATCTCATACGGGGGCTCGTGCAGAAACACATACCGGAGCTCAACCTATGATGGATCCTGTGGCGGCACTACAGTTCGGCAATCTTGCCGCTGACGTGGTGCGCTCAATCTCTGCCCTCGACCATGGAAATCTCCAGCAATACCAGGATTCACTTGGGCGTGCCTATCACGGGCTTGCGCTTCTGCGCAGGTCCGAAAGCAGAAGCGCCTATGAAGAAGGACTTCTAATGATTCGCGGACTTCTCCATGCGAAATCTCGCGGTACGCTTACGCAATTCAAAAAGAATCTCAATAAGATTGTGCCGGCTCTCGTTTGACCCTGTAGTAGATTTTTGCGACGCGTGAAGCGCAGGAACCCTATCGCCAAAATTCGCTACGGGGTTTGACTTTCACTCATTGTTTTCGTAGTATAGCCAGACGCTCGCAAGAGCTTTTTTGTTATGGCACGGTCCCTCATCAAAGGTCCCTATGTGGACGAAACATTGCTGAAAAAGATTGCCGGCAAACGCCCATCTGAAAAGGCGGGGGTTATTAAGACCTGGGCGCGCCGGAGTCAAATTGCGCCGGAAATGGTCGGTTTCACTTTTGGCGTCTACAACGGCAAAGTACACGTGGACGTTTTTGTCACGGAAGATATGGTGGGGCATCGTCTGGGCGAGTTTTCTCCGACCAAGAAATTTCTGCGACATGGAGGTAAGATGCAAAAAGAGCTTGAGGAGAAGAGAAAGCAAGCTGAGATTGCCTCCGCTCAAGCCGCAAAAGCTGCCACCACCGAAGGAACAACTGCGCCGCCGGCTGGAAAGAAATGATCTTGATGAATCCCGTTAGAGATTACGGAAGTTTGTCTTAAATAAAGAAAGAAATATATGGCACAGATAAGGCAACTAAATAAAGAAACAACGAAGCACTCGGAAGCGCAGCTTCCTATCTCTAACGGGGCGAAAGCGATTTTAAAAAACTATCGGCAGTCTCCCCGCAAAGTCAGGCTCGTTGCCGATGCTATTCGCGGTAAAAGTGTGTCACGCGCGGAGATCCTTTTAACCCATATGGATAAACTTGCCGCAAAACAAGTAAAGAAACTTCTTGCCGCGGCGGTTGCAAACGCAAAGCAGGGTGGGTTAGAAAAGGAAAACCTTTTAATAAAAAACATCGCCGTCGATAAGGGCTTTGTCTTTAAGAAATCCATGCCTCGCGCGCGCGGGAGGGCGACTCCCATCAGAAAGCGCACGAGCCACATCACCCTTGAGCTCCGCTCAAGTGGGTCGAATAACGAAGTACGAAGTAAGAAGTAAGAATGGGATCATGCATTTATTCGTGATTCTTAATTCGTAATTCTTACCCCTAATCCCATGACCCACATCGTCCACCCCTATTCACACCGGCTTGGCATTTTACGCGACTGGAAATCGCGCTGGTTTAGCGGCAACCCCAAGCAATACCGGGAATTTCTCAAAGTCGATACCACCATACGCCGCTTCTTGACCAAGCGTCTGCGCGGCATGTACGTAAGCACGGTGGAAATAGAAAGGAGTTCGAAGACGCTTCGCGTCATTGTTAAAACTTCCCGTCCCGGTCTTATCATCGGCAGAAGCGGAGAAGGTTCGACACGGCTCACTGCGGAAATAAAAGCAGAAATCGCGAAACTCAAACTCGCATCGATGCCTGAGTTTCGGCTCGATATTGAGGAAGTGCGCTCGCCGGAATCGAATGCTGCAATTGTCGGTCATATGGTTGCCGAAGCGCTTGAGAAACGCATGCCGTTCCGCCGGGTACTGAAGCAGACAATAGAAAAGACTATGGCAAATCGCGATGTTTTGGGCGTCCGCATTGCCATTTCGGGGCGCCTTGGCGGAGCAGACATGTCTCGTACCGAGGAGCAGAAACGCGGACGCATTCCCTTGCAAACGCTTCGCGCAGATATTGATTTTGCCCGCGAGAAAGCGTATCTTCCCTACGGCGTCATTGGCGTCAAGGTCTGGATTTACCGCGGTGAAGTGTTTGCTAAGAAATAACCATGCTGTTTCCAAAGAAAGTAAAATTTAGAAAGTGGCAAACGAGTCGCCGGAATCCAAAAAAACATCGGGTTGAAACACGGGGACTCACGGTTGCTTTCGGTTCTTACGGATTACGAGCGCTCTCGGCTAAGCGCATCACTTCCAACCAAATAGAAGCCGCTCGCCGCGCCGCGTCACGCTACTTAGGGAAAACAGGGAGGCTTTGGACGCGGATTTTTCCCGACCGCCCCTATACGGCAAAGCCGGCTGAAGTCGGTATGGGAAAGGGCAAGGGCGATCCACAGGGGTACGAGGTGCAGGTCTTTCCAGGACGTATCCTGTTTGAAGTTGACGGCACCACAGAGGCAATGGGTAAAGAGGCGCTTCGCAAGGCTGGCGCGAAACTCCCCCTCAAAGTCAAGGTAGTCGCGCGAGAATAGGTATGATTGACCTAAAAAACAAAACCCCAATGGATCTCAAGAAATTACTTCTTGAAAAGCAGGAGGCACTCCGGCAGTTCCGGTTTGGCCTTGCGGGGAGCAAGGCGCGTAATGTGAAGGAAGGGAAAAACTTGCATAAAGATATTGCCCGCATCAATACCAAGTTGAAACAGTTATCAAAAACCGCGTAACGTATGAAAGACGAGGCAACACAAAACCATACACCGGATAAAAAGAAGATACTGCAGGGTATCGTCGTTTCCGACAAGATGAAAGACACGGCGGTGGTGCGTGTTGAGCGCTTTGTTATGCATCCGACGTATAAGAAGTTCATTCGCCGCGCAAAGCGTTTTCAGGCACATGATCCGGGGAATGCCCATAAAGTTGGAGAGAAAGTTCGGATTGAAGAGACAAGGCCGATATCGAAGCACAAGCATTTTAAAATCATATGATCCAACCTCGCACATTGGTAACTATCGCGGACAATTCCGGAGCGAAGATAGGGAGGATTTTCAAAATTCTTGGGAGCACTCGCAAGCGCTATGCGCGTATCGGCGACGTGGTGGTTCTTTCGGTGCAGAGCGCGGAGCCGCGCAAGATGACTAAGAAAAAGGATGTACACCATGCCGTTGTCGTACGACAAGTACAGCCGATGCGCCGGCGAGACGGCTCCTATATCCGCTTTGATGAAAATGCCGTGGTGCTTCTTGAGACAAGTGGTAAGAACAAAAAAGAGCCCAAAGCAGCTCGCGTTTTCGGTCCCATTCCGCGCGAACTTGCGGAACTCGGCTACCAAAAAATTATTTCGTTAGCTCCCGAGGTGGTTTAGAAAATATGAAAATCAAAAAGGGAGACACGGTGAAAGTGATTTCTGGAAAAGACCGCGGCAAAAGCGGCAAAGTTCTTCGAGCTCTCCCCAGGGAAGACTTGGTTGTGGTTGAGGGGGTAAATATAAAGAAACGCCACCAACGAGCGACGAAAGCGAACCAAAAAGGGCAGATCATCGATAAAACGATGCCTATCCATGTTTCAAACGTGATGCTTGTGGGTGGGAGCGGCAAAACGATGCGGCATCGCACTAAAGAGAAATAAAAGCATGGCGTCTCTCACTAAAGAAAAAGAAAAGAAGTCTTTCCAGGCGCTCAAGTCGCCGTTTAACTATACGAGCGTCATGCAGTCGCCGCGGCTTCAGAAGGTCATCGTTTCAGTCGGCGTCGGGAAAGTGGCGAAAGATAAAAATCGGCATGCTGTCGTTATAGATCGGCTTGCAAAAATTACCGGCCAAAAGGCGGCGCCCCGAGGAGCGAAGAAATCCATCGCCTCGTTTAAAGTGGTGCAGGGGGACACCATAGGCTATCAGGTGACATTGCGCGGCAAGCGGATGTATGATTTTTTAGACCGTCTTTTGAATACGGCACTTCCTCGTACCAAGGACTTCCGCGGCATATCCCCTAAGGCGATTGACGAGATGGGGAACCTCACCATCGGCATCAAAGAGCACACCATTTTTCCGGAAACCGCCGACGAGGAACTCAAAGATGTATTTGGTTTTGCGGTGACCATTGTTACCACAGCAAGAAACAAGGAAGAATCAGCGGCGTTTTTCAAGGAGCTTGGTGTGCCGTTTCAGAAACAGCCTTAGAACTGTTTTGAATAAAGACCTAGAGCCTCTTCTTAGGAGAACTCTCTGTTGTTTGACTTCAAGGGTTCAAATTGCTAATATTTGCGAGACTCCATGGGGGTCTTTTTATTTACGCATGGCGAAAACGTCAACCGTAGCGCGCTCAAAGAAAACCCCGAAATTCAAGTCTCGGGTGGTTCGGCGCTGTTTCCGCTGCGGGCGCAAGCGCGGCTACATGCGCGATTTTGACCTCTGCCGTATCTGCTTCCGCGAGCTTGCAAACGAAGGAGAAATTCCCGGAATTAAGAAATCGTCATGGTAACGGACCCTATCGGAGATTTTATTATACAGCTTAAAAACGCGGCGGCGGTCAAAAAATCGTCAGTGATCGCACCGTATTCGAAATTACGCCACGCAGTTGCTGAAGCACTGCGGAAGGAAGGATATCTTGAGTCGGTGAACAAGCAAGGCAAAAAGGTGAAAAAGTTGCTGGAAGTGGGAATTACCTACAATAAAGCCGGGTTCCCGCGGCTCTCTGGAGTTAAGCGTATTTCAAAACCAGGGAGGCGGATATATGAAAGCGTACGGGATCTGCGCCCGGTGAAATCAGGAAAAGGGTCACTTATCCTCTCAACGCCCAAAGGAATTCTCACGGACCGGCAGGCGCGCAAGGAGCGGGTCGGCGGAGAGGCACTGTTTAAGATTTGGTAACTATAATTATGAGCAGGATCGGCAAACAAATCATTACAGTACCGGAGAAAACCGAGGTGACGGTTGAAGGCAACATCGTACGCGTGAAAGGACCCGGCGGGCAACTTATGCGCACGCTCCCAAGCGGCGTCTCACTTATCATTCTTGAGAAAACGATTGAACTAAAACTCGGTGATCCTGAGAAAGTGGCGCTTTGGGGAACATCGACGGCGCATATCAAAAATATGATCGCAGGGGTCAACAAGCCATTTTCCAAACAGCTTATCATTGAAGGCATCGGTTATCGCGCTGAAGTTTCAGGCACTACACTCACCTTGGCGCTCGGTTTTTCGCACCCCGTCAAAATACCGATTCCAGAAGGCTTAAAGGTGAGCATCGAGAAGGGAACGATGACGATTTCCGGCATTGATCGTGAGGCGGTCGGGCAGTTTGCCGCGAAAGTCCGGGCTCTTAAGAAGCCCGAACCATACAAAGGGAAAGGTATCCGCTATTCTGACGAGATCATCAGACGCAAGGAAGGTAAGCGGGCAACTGCCACGGCATAACTATGAGCGTAACGAATAAACAAACAAAGCGTCTACGGCGGCATGCACGAATTCGGGCGAAGGTGCGAGGAACTGCCGCACGACCCAGACTTTCCATTTTTAAATCGAATCGGGAGCTCTACGCACAGCTTGTTGACGACGAAAAAAGTGTGACGCTCGCTGCAGCTTCCTCGAGAGGACTTACCGGCGCGATGCAGAAAAAGGCGGAAGAGATGGGAAAACTCTTAGCGAAAAAAGCAGCGGCAAAAAAAATTACCCAAGCGGTGTTCGACCGGGGCGGGTATCGCTACGCTGGCGTTATCGCTCTCTTTGCGACGAGCGCTCGCAATGCGGGGCTTTCATTCTAATTAACCGGTATGGCTGAAAATGAAACAAAAGAATTGGAAGTAAGCAGTAACACCGCGGGAGTAGTCGCTCAAGAGAAAGAAAAAGTAAGGACGGCTTCTTCACAGGGTTCCCGAACGGGGAGACGGTCTAAGAATGCGCGCCGCGGCGGCCGCCGCGGCGAGTTCGGCAAATCCGGCCTCGATCAGCGCATCATTTCAATCCGCCGCGTCGCTCGCGTTGTTGCCGG
>MFLV01000023.1:0-11151 GCA_001781435.1 Candidatus Kaiserbacteria bacterium RIFCSPLOWO2_01_FULL_51_21 | reverse complement strand
CCGGCGGCCGCCGCTTCAGTTTCAGCGTCGCTTTGGTTGCGGGCGACCGGAGAGGGTCTGTTGCCGTTGGCGTCGGCAAAGGAGCGGATACGGCGCTTGCAATCGAAAAAGCGCTCAATAAGGCAAAAAAAGAGCTGAAGAAACTTTCGCTCACCAAAGAGATGAGTATTCCACACGAAGTCAGCGCAAAATACTCCGCCTCCCGGGTTGTCATTGTACCGGTTCCTGGCCGCGGTCTTACCGCCGGCTCTTCAGTTCGCCACGTGCTTGAGATTGCCGGGGTGAAGAATGTATCAGCGAAACTCCTTTCCCGAAGCAAAAACCAGCTTAACAATGCGCGAGCTGCAATGAAGGCCCTTTCAACCATTCGGGGATAAACGGCGTATCATCGAAAAACCTATGCAACTACACAATCTACAAACAAGGAATACCCGGAGACGCCGGGTAATCGGCAGAGGAGGCAAACGCGGGAAAACTTCTGGGCGCGGCACGAAGGGGCAGAAAGCGCGAGCGGGGCACAAGATGCGTCCGGAGCTACGCGACATCATTAAGAAGCTGCCCAAAAGACGCGGCTACCGGTTCCAGAGTTTTGCGGAAAAACCTCGCGTGATTTCACTTGCAGCAATTGCTCCTTTGTTTACGGAGAAGGAAACCGTAACGCCGAAAGCTCTCAAGCAGAAGGGTTTGATTCGCGGCACGGGATCGGTGAAAATTCTTGGCAGCCACGCCCTCGGTAAAAAATTAACAGTCAGGGATTGTCTGGTATCAGCTTCCTCGCGCGAAAGCATTGAGCAATCCGGCGGAGTCATTGTATAGATATGTTTGAAAACTTCTTGTCCAAGGCAAGACTCGTGTTTGCGGACAGCGTCTTGCGCCGTCGCATTTTATTTGTGTTTGGCGGGCTTGTGTTGTTCCGTGCGCTTGCAACCATTCCTATTCCCGGTATTGATGCGGTGCAGCTTGAAGGGTTTCTTTCGAGCAACCAATTGCTTGGCCTCCTCGATATTTTTTCCGGCGGCGGACTCTCGAATCTTTCGATTGTCATGCTCGGCGTTGCCCCCTACATTACCGCTTCAATTATTATGCAGCTTCTCACCATCATGTCGCCGAAGCTTAAGGAGATGTACCAAGAAGAAGGGGAGGCCGGACGCAAGAAATTCAGCCAGTACTCGCGGCTCTTGACGATTCCGCTTGCGCTTTTACAAGCGGTCGGGTTTTTGCTTCTGTTTGAAAAGCAGGGAGTCATGCCTGCGCTTGGGCTCTTTAATTTCATTACGAATGTCGCCGTAGTGGCGGGAGGCTCCATTCTTCTTATGTGGGTCGGGGAGCTTATTACCGAGTTTGGCATCGGCAACGGTGTCTCAATCCTCATCTTTGCGGGTATCGTGACGCGCATTCCGAGTATTTTGTCTCAGGCGATCTTCACGTTTGATCCGTCCCAGATTCCCCTCTACCTTGCGTTCGTTGCGATTGCGGTTGTTATCGTTCTCGGTGTCGTCGTGGTAACGGAAGCGGAGCGCCCGATTCCAATTACCTACGCGCGCCGCGTGCGCGGCATGAAAGTGTACGGGGGTATCTCAACCTACCTGCCGCTTCGGGTAAATCAAGCCGGGGTTATTCCGATCATTTTTGCGCTCTCCCTCCTTCTTTTTCCGCAGCTTGTTCTCAATTTTCTTTCAAGCGCGGCGACTGGAGCTCTTGCCGCTTTGTCCTCGGTGCTTCTTGGCGCACTCTCTAACCAGTTTGTGTACGGCGCGCTCTATTTCGTGCTTGTTTTCCTTTTTACCTATTTCTACACCGCCGTTACGTTTGATCCGCACTCCATTGCAACGAATCTCCAGAAAAGCGGCGCTTTCATTCCGGGGGTGCGTCCTGGGGAAACCACCGCGCAGTATGTGGGAATCATTCTCACACGCATTACGCTCGTTGGCGCGCTTTTTCTCGGATGCATCGCGGTTCTTCCTATCGGTATGCAGGCGGCGACCGGGCTTCAAACACTCACCATCGGAGGCACCGCGCTCCTTATTGCCGTTTCCGTTATTCTTGATTTGGTGCGGCGCATTGACGCGCAGATTTCGATGCGTGAATACTAATGGGGAAACTCATTCTTATTTTTGGCCCTTCAGGGAGCGGTAAGGGAATACTGGTTGCACACGTACGCGCGACTTTTCCGCAGTTAATTTTTCCAACGTCGTGGACGACTCGTCCTCCGCGGCCGGGAGAGGAAAGCGGAGAAAGTCAGAGCGGAAAGAAATATCGATTTGTAAGCAAAAATGAGTTTACGAAACATGCTGCCGAAGAAGGGTTTCTTGAATGGGCCGAGTATAGCGGTCACTACTACGGTACGCCAAAAGATGAAGTGGAAGAGGCAATACAGCGGGGACATACGGTTCTTCAAGAGCTTGAGATTCAGGGAATCCGACAATTACGCGAGCATTTTTCCGGTTCTCTCGTCACCATATTTATCGATGCGGGCTCCTGGGACGAGCTCAAACGGCGCATTCTTCTGCGGGCACCGATGACGCCGGAAGAACTCGAAGCGCGCCGCAGGCGCTATGAGCAGGAAATCGCCTTCAAACACGAGGCAAACTATGTGGTTGAAAACCGGGAAGGCAGGCTCGAGGAGGCAAAACGGGCACTCGTAGACACCATCCAATCGATTCTCAAGGACAATTTGAGTTCTTGAGTTAATAGATTACTATATACGATTGTGAATCCCGTTAGAGGTTGCAAAAGTTGGTATACGTACATAGGTTAATACGAAGACATGAATATATTTGTCATTGATTTCAAAGTAATGAACGGAAACGCCCTCAACGCGGGAAATATGATTGAGCCTTTTATTCGTAGTACCAGAGATAGAGGAGTCCATGGGAGCTTTGTTGGGCGTTTCCTACCTCTAACGGGATGAATCAACTCACGGCTATTTTTTTGGGACCGCAAGGGAGCGGCAAGGGAACGCAGATAGATCTCCTGAAAGATTTTCTTTTGAAGAATGACCCGCAAAGAGCTGTTGTTCATTTTGAAATGGGTGCGGGACTGAGGGCGTTTGCAGAAGAAGGTGGCTATACGCAAGGACTCCTTGATGCTTCTATAAAACGCGGAGAGTTGCAACCGTCTTTTATCACAACCTATACTATCGCACGATTTTTTATTGAACAGGTGAGGGGAAATGAGCATATCATTATTGATGGCTATCCCCGCTCTCTCGAACAACTTGTTGATTTCAACTCCCTTATGCTCTTCTACGGACGCAAGAAGCCGATTGTTTTTTGGATCGAAATTTCAGATGAAACGGCCGTAGCTCGGCTCTTAAAACGCGGAAGAAACGATGACACGGAAACAAGCATCCGCAACCGCCTCCGCTGGAGCCGCGAGCAATCAGCGGCAGTGCTTGAAAAGTTTCGTTCTGCAGGAAATTGCTCTGTGGTCACGGTTAACGGTGATCGTCCGATTGAAGAAGTTCATCGTGACGTTATACGTGCCATAACAAGTGAGGGATGATCCCGTTGGAGGTTACAAAAGTTAGTATACGTACCTAGGGTAATAGAAGACATGAATATATTCATCACTGATTTCAAAGTAATGAACGGAAACGCCTTCAATGCGGGAAATATGATTGAACATGTTATTTGTAATGGAAGAGATGGGAGAGTTCGCTATAACTTTGTTGGGCGTTTCCTACCTCTAACGGGATGATTGCAAGAGAGGAGAACGAGAGAGTGCTTCTTCGAGAAGCTGGCAAGCGGCTCGGTGCTGTTTTAAGCGCTGTTGCTCAAGCCGCACGCGTAGGAGCGACGAGCGCCGAACTGGATAGCCTCGCTTTGAAGCTTATTGCCGAGGGAGGCGACAGAGCGGCATTTTTGGACTACACCCCCTCCGGAGCAAAGCGTCCCTTTCCCGCGGCGCTTTGTGTTTCTATCAATAATGAAGTGGTGCATGGCATTCCGAACGAACATCCGAGAACGCTCAAGGAGGGTGATATTGTTTCTCTCGACCTTGGCCTTACCCATCGCGGATTTGTAGTTGATGCGGCGGTAACGGTTCCGGTCGGCGTTATCGATGCAGCGGCGAAACGTCTCATTGCGGCAACGAAAGAGGCGCTTGAGGACGGAATTCATCAGGCGGTCGTCGGTAACACCGTCGGCGACATTAGTTTTGCAATCGGCGCATCAATAAAAAAGAGCGGTTTTTCTCCAGCGAACGAAC
Source organism: Candidatus Kaiserbacteria bacterium RIFCSPLOWO2_01_FULL_51_21 (assembly GCA_001781435.1). Lineage (GTDB taxonomy): Bacteria > Patescibacteriota > Minisyncoccia > Phycocordibacterales > 2-01-FULL-51-21 > 2-01-FULL-51-21. The sequence goes on along the minus strand of MFLV01000023.1, from coordinate 6,942 downwards.
TTGGCGGGCACGGGGTGGGGGAGCGCGTGCATGAAGAACCCTACGTTCCAAACTGGGGCACGCGCGGAGAAGGAGAAAAAATTGTCGAAGGGCTGGTACTCGCGCTTGAGCCCATCGTGAACGAAGGCAGTGGCAATATCCGCTCTCTTTCGGATGGCTATACTATCGTAACGCGCGACGGAAAAAGAAGCGCCCACTTCGAGCACACGATTTTAGTAACAAAAAAAGGTCCCGAAATCCTAACCGTACTAAATTGAAATTCGGCACGAGGCGCGTATAATAGGACAATTATGCAGCATATCAAAGAGGAAAAGACATTCGTACTCATCAAGCCCGATGGGGTAAAGAAAGGCCTCATCGGCGAAGTTATCCGGCGTTTTGAGCAGCGCGACCTTAAAGTTGTCGCTCTTGAGATGTTCCAGCCGACGCGGCAGATGATTGACGAGCATTACCCGAAGGACCAGGTGTGGAAAGAGCGGCTTGGGAACAAAACGCTCTCTACCTACGAGAAGTACGCGCTTGACCCCGTAGCGTCGCTTGGCACTGCGGAGCCGCTTGCCCTCGGCGAGATGGTGCGAGAATGGCTGGTGAACTACATGACCTCCGCGCCCCTCGTCCGGATGGTCGTGCAGGGCGTGCATGCGGTTGACATGGTGCGCAAAATTGCGGGACCGACCCTTCCCTATGCGGCTGATATGGGCACTATCAGAGGCGATTTTTCTGTCGATTCGCCGGCGGTTGCCAACGCCGAGAAGCGGGCAGTCGCGAACATTCTGCATGCGTCAGAGACCGCCGCCGAAGCGGAGCATGAAATCAAGCACTGGTTTGGAGACAAAAAGCCGCATGTGTATAAGCGGTACGGGGAAGACCTCTCATGACCTTGTTTCCTGCGGAAGCGGCAAGTATACCCAACACCACTTTGCCCTCAAAGTGGTGTTGGGTATACTTTGGGTAGGGTTCTGATGGCGTATTTTCCACTAAATTTATTTAGCAGGGAGTCCGTTATACAGTGCTTGCCAATGAGAACCTTCGGGATTTCAGCGGCTGCACGTTAGGACACCCACCTCGAATTCCGAGGACTATACGCCGCATAACCCTCTCAAGAATCTCCCTCCGCTTCTGGCAGGCCCGGGGGATTTTTAAGTTATACTAGAGCACATGTCTCAAAATCGCCTGCTCTTCGCGATACTCGGGCTTGTTGCGATCATTGCCGTGCTCCACTTTTTTGCCACTTACTACGGTCTCTATTGGACCGTGCGCTGGTTTGACACCCCAATGCACTTTCTCGGAGGAATGATGGTCGCGCTTTTTGTAAGCTGGGTGGGGATGCGGGCAGGAATGCTTGCACGGATGACGAGCGGAAAGCGGCGATTCTTTTTGATTATCGGCGCGACCGCGATTGTTGGGGTACTGTGGGAGCTGTTCGAACTTTCCATTAGTCTCCGACAGGAGCCCGGCTACCTATTTGATACGCTTCAGGACCTTTTATTTGATATTGTCGGAGGAGCGATAGGCTACTATGCCATTTATTTTTCTGTATTAAAAATAAAGTCTCGAGCGATATGAGTGCTAAACGAGTGACTCTTACTTTTCATGGCGGCGCCGGCGGCGTGACTGGCTCGAATTTCCTTCTTGCTGCGGATGGCACACAGATTCTTATTGATTGCGGTTTATTTCAGGGGGATGCTTCTGCCGATGAGCGAAATCGGAAACCGTTCCCTTATGACCCGAAGAAAATAGCGGCGCTTCTCGTTACCCACGCGCACCTCGACCATATCGGGAGAATTCCGCTTTTGGCGCATAGTGGTTTTTCTGGCACGGTCTACTCGACCCCCGCCACGAAAGATCTCGCCGAGGTCATGTTTCAGGACAGCCTCTCGCTCCTCAAAGAAGAGGCAAAGCGCCGTGGGAGCGAGCCGCTGTATACCGAGGAAGACGTAAGCCGTACGCTTGCGCTTTGGAAAACTGTTCCCTACGGTCAAGGAACGCTCCTCTCTGGAGGTTTTAGCTTTACGTTTCGAGACGCCGGACACATTCTGGGTTCCTCCATGGCCGAGATTCTTTATGCGGGTAAAAAAATAGTTTTCTCGGGGGATCTTGGCAATTCTCCCTCGCCGCTTCTCAGCGACACGGAAGAAATCACCGATGCTGACTACTTGGTCATAGAAAGCGTTTATGGGGATCGTAACCATGAACATCGACAGGAACGCTGGGGTCGGCTTGAGGATGCACTTGAAGATGCGATTCGGTGGGGAGGGACGCTCCTTATTCCTGTATTTTCCATCGAGCGGACACAGACGCTTCTTTTTGAAATGAACGCGCTCATCGAGGACGGAAAAATTCCCAATGTGCCGGTTTTTATTGATTCACCGCTTGCGTACAGAATAACGGAGGTGTATCGCAAGCGCATAGCCGAGCTTAATAGCGGAGTGCAGGAGCGGATGCGGGCGGGAGACAATATTTTTGAATTTCCAAAACTTAAATTTACCCACACGCCGGAGGAGTCCCGTGCCATTGAAAAGATAGGAGGTCCTAAAATAATCATTGCCGGCTCCGGGATGTCGCATGGAGGGCGCATTTTGCGGCATGAGGCGCGGTGTCTGCCGGACCCGAAAAGTACATTGCTTATTATCGGCTATCAGGTGCCGGGGAGTCTCGGCAGAGCGCTTCAGGATGGCGCAAAGAATGCCGTTGTTTCCGGACAGAAAGTTTCCGTCAGGGCGCGGGTGGTAACATTATCGGGCTATTCTGCACACAAAGATTCGGAGGGTCTTTTTGCGTTCGTCGAGCACACCGCCGACACGCTTAAAAAAGTATTTGTGGTCATGGGCGAACCGAAATCTTCTCTTTTTTTGGTGCAACGTATCCGGGATTATCTTGGCATCGATGCGCGGGCGCCTCAAAATGGCGAATCGGTTGAGTTAGAATTTTAAAGGGATTGAGCGCATGGTAGTATAAAATCACCATGGAAGAAACACTGCGCAAACATGAGCACAATCGATTGAAATTATGCGTTTCGGGTGCTGCTGAAACCGGACACTGCGCTTTTGACGCATTTGAAAAAGCGAAGGCGCTAGGGAGAGAGGTGGTGCGTCAAGGAGCCGTGCTCATAACGGGAGCGACAACTGGCTTTCCGCTCTGGGCGGCAATTGGAGCAAAAGAAGAAAACGGCATGTCGATCGGTCTTTCCCCCGCAGAGACGGAGCAAGAGCATGTGCAGGAGTATAAACTGCCTCTTGATAATCTCGATGTCATTATTTATACCGGCTTCGGCTACAGTGGCAGAAACTTGCTCCTAACTCGCGCCTCGGACGCGGTATTCATCGGCTGCGGGCGCATCGGTACCATCAACGAATTCACGATTGCTTACGAGGACGGGAAGCCTATCGGGGTACTTGAGGGTAGTTGGGAAACCGACGAGGTGATTAAAATGATTATCGAAAAAGGACACAAGCCGAACAGCAAGATTGTGTTTGATGAAGACCCGAAGGCACTGGTGAAAAAAGTTATTGAGCTCGTCAAGCAGGATAAAACGCAGCACTATCGCGTGTATCGAAATTACGACGGCACCGGGAATTTTGGTGTGCCCATTCACTGACAGGTTGGTGCTTAACAGGCGAAAGAGAGCTAGCCTATTTAACTTTCTCGACGATACGCTTGAAGGTGTTGGGGTTGTCTCGTGCGAGCGAAGCGAGGATTTTTCGGTCGAGTGTGATATTTCCTTTCTTGAGGGCGCCCATGAATTTGCTGTAGGAGAGTCCTTCAGGGCGCACGGCGGCATTGATAACCACTTGCCACTCACGCCGAAAATCATTTTTCTTGTCGCGGCGGTGAGCAAAGGCATACTTGCCGGCATGAAAAATTGCTTCCCGCGCCTGGCGTTTCTTTTTTGAGCGTCCGAAACGATATCCTTTGACCTGGCTTAGGATATTGCGCCGGCGTTTGTTTGATGTCACTCCACCCTTAACTCTTGGCATATATTTGTATTAATTTCGTTAGATTTGACTCGCCTGCCCCGTAGCCAAGCGCGAAGCGCTTGTGGTACTGGGGTGGCATAGATTATTTATTGAAGCCGGGCAAAAATCGATTACGCCCTTTACGGTTGAGTTCAAAGGTAACCGAGCGCTTACCAGCCATTTGGCCGCTGCGCGATTCTTTCGCATTGAAGTGGTTTTGTCCCGGCCGACGGCCGACAAGCTTCCCCCTTCTCGTGAGTTTCAGGCGTTTCGAAAATGATTTATTAGTTTTCATCCCGTTAGAGATAGGAAGCGCCCGACAGAGCTCCGTTGTGTCTTCCAGTCTCAATGTTACCCATAATAAAATCGACTTTGTGTGCATGGGCGGCGCTTCCGTTCGTTACTTTGAAATTCGCAGCAATTATGTGCATGTGGTTCATCTTATCTACACGTATATATCAACATTTGTGATCTCTAACGGGATTCATGATACTACGCGTTTTCTAATGTTATCGAAAGCCCCTTTGGACTTTTTTTAATTTCATCTGCAATTTTGTATTCGTGCGGGATGAGTTTCAGAAATCGCTCCAACCGCTCCTTGAGGAAACCAAACTCCATGTACTTGTACCTCCCCCAGAGGAAAAGGTCAACTTTGACCCGGTGTCCTTCGGAAAGCCACTCCGCAATTTTTTTCGACTTGAGTAAAAGATCGTGTTCGCCCGTCCCGATTTTTATCTGTGTAGATTTAGTCTCGGTAATGTGCGATTTTGACCTCATCTGCTTCTGTTTCTTGTTTTGCTCGTATTGGAACTTACCATAATCCATTATTTTTGCAACTGGTGGACTGGCTCCCGGAGAAATTTCAATCAGGTCGAGCCCAACTTCTTCCGCCCGGCGGAGTGCCTCACCGAGTGAGATGACACCGAAATTGGCGCCCTCTGCGCCAATGACCCGCAATTCCTTCGCCTTAATTTGATGATTGATTCGAGCAGTATCTTTCAATGTGTTCTTCCTTTACAGAGAATACTATAGCATACTTTTTCTTTGTTCGGCAACCTCAGGCCTTACGGCGGTGTTTCTCGAGGATCTCGCGAATTTTACTCACGATATCTTTCGGCACCATATTTGCTTTGACGAGATAATCCTCGGCGCCGAGCGAGAGGCCGCGCGCAATGTCGCTCTTGTCGCCCAGGTTACTCACGATGACCACTGGGACAGCTTTTGTTTTTGCATTGTTCTTAATCTTTTCAAGCACCTCGAAGCCATTAATGCCGGGAAGTATTAGGTCGAGAAGAATAATCTGTGGCAGTGCTTTTTCAAGTGCCTTGAGGCCTTCGTCGCCGTCTTTTGCAAGAATCGGCTCAAATTCATACCGCCAGAGCGCTTCGGAGAGAAGCGTTCCCATGAGCATGTCGTCTTCAATAATGAGTACCTTGAGCTTGTCAGCCATGATGAGTCCAATACTATCGGAGGGTATCCTAAAGAGCAATGTGTCTGTGCACAGCGTACCCTTGTTGTGAAGCCCCATGACCTTACGGTCATGGCCTCTTCACTTCAGGAACCCTCGGTTCCTGACGTCCTGCCTGTTCTTCTCGAACAGGCAGGACTGTGCTCCTCCACGGGGAAACTACAGTTTCCCCGACCCCCTTCGTCTCTCCTCGCATTCATCCACGGCCTCACGGCCGCGGCTTCCTGCGAGTTGAGTAAAACCGTTGTCCTGAGCGTGATGTTATCTCTAGTGGAGGTGGACGGAGTCGAGTCAAGGATAATTTCCCCTGCCTGCCGGCAGGCAGGGGAAATTTCCTTATCGTCAATCTGAAAACTGTGAGGGAAGAAAACCCATAAAAAAAGCTGCCCATATTGGCCGGGGCAGCGCGGCTGTCGGTATCAGTGCCGGAAGTGTTGGCTCATCTGCCGACGATGGTTCTTGCCTTTGGGGAGCATTATCGCGATACGCTCCCGGGTCTTGGGATGCCGGAAGATGATCCGGCGCGGAGAGTCTTCCGGACCACGGAAGGCGATAGCGAAGCTGAGGAGCTTGGCTGCCGCGATGCGCTGTTCGACCGGAAGTGCCTTGTTGCGGAGCGTCTGCTCCGCCTCGCTCTCCTGTCGCTTTCGCGCGGCTTCGGCCAAGATATTGGCCAAGACCTTCTCCCTTCGTTTGATATCGTCTTCGGCCAGCTTCTGACGGACCTGTTCTGGGCTGACGCGCGGAGCCGTCTTCTTCTCGACGACGACCGTCTTACTGTTCCGACCCTGCCGAGCGGAAATTGTCCCGACTTGAAGTCCTTTCTTCTTCGGGGGCTTCAGAAAACCGCTTTTCTTGACCCGCTCAAACTGCTGGTCGAGCTCGGCTTGGGCTACGGAAGCGCGGCGCTGGAAATCTGACAGTCGTGGCGTATAGGCCATTTTAGGAACCCCTTCAAGGTTTGTGTGCCATTATTTTAATACCACAGAAAATTACTTTTTGCAATAATCACGTGGGTTTTGCAAGCACTATCAGTTAGGTGTAATATTAAGGACATGAAAAACATGGCTGTTTTGGGACTGGCGTTATTTTTGGCACTTCCCGTCGGTGCCTCCGACCCTTTCGATGGTAAAATTATTGCACTGGACGCCGGGCATGGTTCATCAGTATCCGATACTGGAGCCCCAAATCAAAAATACGGCGTGATTGAAGCCGACGTAAATTGGGATGTGGTTGCGGCACTTGAAGTAAAACTTAAAGGATTAGGCGCAGAGGTAGTGATTGCCGATCGCTTACCAACAAGAAAAGACCGTGTCAATGACGCCATTGCCAGGTGTGCCGAATTTGACCTGAACAATGACGGCGTAGGTGACAAATGCGATGTGCTCGTATCAGTCCATCATAACGGCTCAACCGAGCAGGCATATGACGGCACCCTTACTATTTACAACGAAAAGAAAGATAAACCTCTTGCCGAGAAAATGCTCGCGGCGCTAACTCCCCTTACCGGGAACGGCG
>MFLV01000022.1:37722-43669 GCA_001781435.1 Candidatus Kaiserbacteria bacterium RIFCSPLOWO2_01_FULL_51_21 | reverse complement strand
TCTCCGGCTGGATTCCCTATTGGCGCTCAGCTACCGGCACTATTGATGCGATGGAGCACTTTGATGTGCTTACCGAAGTGAACCCCTTTGGCTACAGTGTGAAATCGAATGGCACAATCGCCGACACCATGAAAGTACACGAGGAGCCGTGGGCATCGTTCATCGCCGCCGCTCGAGCAAAGAAAATTCGTGTTATCCCGACCTTAATGTGGAGTAACGGGGCAGATATCCACCGTATTTTAAGCAATACCGAAACCCGTATCAATCTTGAGGACTCCATCACCGCTCTTGTGAATGGAGAAGAATACGACGGCATTGAGATTGATTTCGAAGGGAAGTACGCCGAAACGCGCCCATATTTTTCGACCTTCCTCAGAGGTCTCTACCAGCGCATGGGCAAAAAGTGGGTAATGTGCGATATCGAACCGCGCACACCGATTTCTTCCCGCTACGAAGGGACTCCCCCCAAAGGCGCGGGCGAGTATGCCAACGATTATTCGGCAATCAACAAATACTGCGACCGCGTCAAAATCATGGCCTACGACCAAGGAAGCATTGACGTCAAATTGAATGCGGCAAATTTCGGCCCTTATATTCCTATCGCGGATTCCACGTGGGTTGAAAAGGTCGTAAATCTCACCGCACAAACTATTCTCAAAAAGAAGCTCGTGCTCGGCATCCCGACCTACGGATATGAATACAACGTCACCTCGCTTTCTGAAGATGGGTACCGCTACACTTTGCAGTGGGCGTTCAACCCGCGCTACGCGCTCGACCTCGCTAAAGAGTTCAATCTCACTCCGGTGCGAAATTTCGCCGGAGAATTGAACATCACCTACTTCCCAGCCGTACCACCACCTCCCGATGCAAACCCGCTCGACCTCCCGAAAGCTTTAGCACAAACGACCGCTTCAGACGGCACCTTCAACATCGCCTGGTGGAGCGATGCTAAAGCAATTGCTGAAAAAGTAGCGCTCGCAAGGAAACTCGGCCTGCGAGGTGTTGCAATCTTTAAAATTGACGGCGGCGGAGACCCGGCGCTGTGGGAGGCGCTTCCGAGGCGCTAATTGCTTCGCCGGTGCTTTATCGCCGCGGCGAGAAAAGCGGTAAAAAGGGGATGCGGATGGAGAGGGCGTGCTTGAAATTCCGGATGGAACTGAGTGCCGAGGAAAAACGGATGCTTTTTCTTCGGTAATTCGGCAATTTCCATAAGCACTTTATCGGGCGAGACCCCTGAAAACACGAGTCCCGCACCCTCAAGCTTTTTTATATACTCCGGATTCACTTCATAGCGGTGCCGATGCCGCTCCTCGACTATTTCTTTGCCGTAGGCGGCGCGGGCAATAGTTCCTTTCTTCAGGTAGGCGGGGTACACTCCAAGGCGCATGGTGCCGCCATATTTCCGCTCCTCGATATTTTTTTTCTGGGCAGGCATCACCCAGATTACTGGGTGTGCTGTTTTTGGATTAATTTCTGTCGTGTGCGCATCTTTAAGCCCCGCAAGATGGCGCGCGTATTCGACAACGGCAAGCTGCATGCCGTAGCAGAGTCCGAAGTAGGGAATTTTGTGTTCGCGTACGTATTGAATGACTTTTAGTTTCCCTTCAACACCCGTCTCGCCGAAGCCGCCGGGAACGATCACTCCACCGTACTTTTTAAGTTCTGAAAGCGGCAGTGCCCCATTTTCAAAATCTTTCGAGTCAAGCCAGGTGAGTACGGGTTTGACATTAAGCTTCGCGCCGGAAAATTTTATCGCTTCAATAACGGAAATATAAGCATCGGCAAGAACAAAATCTCCGGTATCGAAATATTTGCCGACAATTGCTATGGGAACCGTTTTTTTCGCTTTGAGTGTCCGGCGAACAAATCCGCGCCAACGCGTAAGATCTCCTTTACGCCGCGCCCGAATCTTAAGAAGGTCCAAGATGATGTCACTGAGATTGTCTTTCTCAAAATTCAGAGGCACTTCGTAAATACTTTCAATATCCGGGGCAGAAATCACGTGCTCGGCGCGCACGTTGCACCAAATCGCCAGTTTCTCCTTGCGGCGGCGGTCAAGCACAACTTCACTCCTGGCAATAATGAGGTCGGGTTGGATGCCGTAGGAATTAAGCTGGCGTACCGCATTTTGCGTCGGCTTTGTTTTCATCTCGCCGATTTTGTTGGGCACCGGAAGGTAGGACACCATCACCATGAGAACGTCGTCGGGGTGCTGCATCTCCATGACGCGCGCAGCCTCGATGTAGAGCGCGTTTTGGAAATCGCCGATGGTACCGCCGATTTCAATAATGGAAATCTGCGACCCGTTGACTTCGGCGGCGCGCTCAAGCCTCTGAATAATCTCGTCGCGCACGTGCGGAATGGTTTCGACAAATTTGCCCTTGTAGCCAAGTGCGCGCTCGCGCTCGATAACCGTCTTATACACCATGCCGGAGGTCATGTAATCCTCATCCCGGAGATCCACGTCGAGAAAGCGCTCATAATTTCCCATATCCTGATCCGTCTCAAGACCAGAGCGAAGCACAAAAACCTCGCCATGCTCGGTCGGGTTCATGGTCCCTGCGTCCACATTAAGATACGGGTCGATCTTGATTGGATTCACAATAAAACCTTTCGCCTGAAGTATTTTCGCAATCGAAGAAGTGGCAACCCCCTTCCCCACACCCGACATCACGCCGCCAACCACGAATATGTATTTGTGTCCTTTCTTTGCCATCTTAGATTTTCTAAACTTGTAAATAACGCTTCACTGCCCAGAAGCTTGCCGTAACGCCGAGGAAAATTCCGGCACCCACAATAATGAGGAAAAGCTGTCCGAAATTGCCAAGGTAGTAATCGTAGAGGTTAATGCCGCTGAAGAAACGTTCCGTTACCGGGCCAAGCCAGAGGGTAAGCGGAAAAAACAAAAGCAGAGTGAAGAATCCTGCTATGACACCGTACATAAGCCCGACAAAAATAAAGGGACCGCGAATATGGGTATTCGAAGCCCCCACGAGCTTCATAACCGAGATCTCATCGCGCGAAACATAAATAGCAAGGCGTATCGTCGTGAAGGTAATGAGAATTGACGCCACCATAAGAATAGCGATCACCGCGTAGCCGAATGTCCGCGCCGAGGAAATAATCTTCGTCAGATTATCAATGGCCGTTTTATTTTGAACATAATTCACCCGATCAACGATGCCCGCGCTGCTTTTTCCGAGTGCCGTGTCGCTTTGAAGTGAGCGGGCGATTATTTCATACTGACTCGGGTCTTTTGCCTTGATGCCAAGACTTGCTTCAAGCGGATTTTCTCCAAGCTCGTCGAGCGCTTGAAGCGTCAGCTGGTCGTTTTCGTGGCGTTTGCGGAAATCAACAAGCGCCTGCTCCCGAGAAGTGTATTCAACAGAGGAAACCTCGGGAAGGGTCTCGAGAGAACGTTTAAAAGACAAGATGTCCGTTTCGCTTGCCGTCGGATGAAAATAAACGCTTACATCAACCTTATCCTTAATAAAACCAAGCGTCGTGGTGAGCACGGCACCCAAGAAAAAGAGTGAGCCGATGACTGAGAGCGTCACCGTCATCATAAGGAGCGAGGTCAGAGAAACAAACCAGTTGCGCCAAAAGCTCACAAAACCGGACCGCAGAATTCGCTCTATACTGACCCAATCCATTAAAAACAATTATACTCTCACTGCGGCTGCCCGACCACCCTGTATCGGCGTCGTTACAGAATATAGCGGCCAGAGGGGTCGTCGCGCACAATCCTGCCCCGCTCTAAGGTGATGACACGCTTCTTGAGAGAGTCAATGACCCCCTTATTATGCGTCGTAAGCAAAACCATTGTCCCAAGGTCGTTGATTTTTTTGAGAATCTGGATGATATCGTGCGTATTTACCGGGTCAAGGTTCCCTGTCGGCTCATCCGCAATGACAATGTCGGGCTGGTTAACGATGGCTCGTGCTATCGCGACGCGCTGTTTCTCCCCGCCGGAGAGCTGATGAGGAAAGTTCCACATTTTATTCCCGAGGTCGACGAGTTCGAGCACATGCGGCACATCTGCCGCAATCTCTTCGTCGCTCCGTCCCGCAGCTTCCATGGCAAAGGCGATGTTCTCGTAGGCGGTCTTTTGCGGCAAAAGCCGAAAATCCTGAAATACCGTCCCGATGCGCCGCCGGAGAGCGTTAAGTTCTTGTTTCCTGAGCGTATGCACATTTAACGACTCGAAAAAGATACTGCCTGAGCTCGGATGCTCTTCCGCAAGGAGCATTTTGACGAGAGTTGTTTTCCCGGAACCAGACTGTCCGACAATGGAGACAAACTCTCCCGGCTCGGCGGAAAAGGTGACGTCTTGCAGTGCGACCGAATCATCGCTGTAAATTTTGCAAACTTTGTCGTAGTAGATCATGGGACACGAAGTAAGAAGTGCGAATTAAGAATTACGAATCAGATAAGAAAATAATAGCATCAGGAAGGTCTTTTCCAAAATCGTACTTCGTACTTCGTTATTCTAACGCACGTTCCGCTTCAATGAATTCTTTGATATCGCCGTTTAAAACTTTTTCTATATTGCGAACTTCCACATTCGTGCGATGATCCTTTACCAATTTATACGGATGGAGCACATAGGAGCGTATCTGGCTCCCCCATTCAATCTTGCCCGGATCAGTGCTTAATTCGGCAATTTCTTTTTTGTGTTCTTCTTCAAGTCGGCGTAATAATTTCGCTTTCACGATGGCAATCGCCTTTTCACGATTCGCATGCTGAGTGCGTTCACCGTCTATGTGCGCCGTAATACCCGTTGGCTTATGGAGCACGCGCACGGCGGTTTCCCGTTTATTGACATTCTGCCCGCCGGGGCCCGACGAGCGTGCAAAGGTAATTTCGAGATCGCTTTCAGGAATATCGAGTCCTCCGACGTGCTCAATGACCGGCAAAATCTCTACAAGCACGAATGAGGTGTGCCGCTTGTTGGTGGCGCTAAAAGGCGAGATTCGCACGAGCCGGTGGACACCATACTCGCCTTTAAGCAGGCCATAGACGCCTTTTCCGAGAATTTCAACTGACACATTGCGATATCCGCCATGATCATTCATATGTTCGTGGAGAATATGAAAACCAAATCCTTCCTGTTCGGAAAACTTCCGATACATATCAAAAAGCATGCGTGCAAAATCTTCCGCATCGTCTCCCCCTGCGCCGGCATAGATCGAGAGCACGGCATTTCCCTTTTCGTGCGTGTCGCCTGCCGCCGCATCTTTGAGCGTGTTGTACTCACGTACGAGTGCCTGCGCCTTTTCCTTATTAGCCCAAAAATCAGGCAAGGCCATTGCCGCCTCGATTTCTTTGATACGCCCTTCTTTATCCATGGAGCCGAGGGGGAGATTCGGACTCCCGACCTATCGCTTACGAAGCGATTGCTCTACCAACTGAGCTACCTCGGCACAACATTAGCTAACAACAAACAACTATCAACTTACAACAAAAAAGGCTCAAATGCATTCTTTGAGCGTGTGTCGTGAGCCGAGACCGAGGATCGAACTCGGGACCTCACCCATACCAAGGGTGTGCTCTGCCAACTGAGCTATCTCGGCGCGGTAAAATATCAACAGCCTAATACATTATAGCCGCAGTTTCAAATCCTTTCATAAACGATGTATCCTTTATCCAGAAAATAGCTTATAGAAAGTGGTTGCAGAAGGAGAAGTCCGTGGGCAACATCAGCCGCTACCAGCGATACCGAAGCCACGCAAAGGCCAGGCGACATGTCAAAACGGGAGCCTGGGAGCAAAGCAAGGAGAATCCGGAGCTACTTAAGCAGTTCTTGAGCTACTATGTGCAAGTCGATATGGCACTGCTATGCCGGCTTGTCCACATCAATGAAGAACTAGGAATCGTCTGCTTCAAATCAGACGACCTGGCATTGTATTTGCGCCCGCTTCAGGGAGCGAACATCCTTGTGCCGCTT
>MFLV01000022.1:2489-37697 GCA_001781435.1 Candidatus Kaiserbacteria bacterium RIFCSPLOWO2_01_FULL_51_21 | reverse complement strand
TCCTCATTTCAAGCCCCCTGCATAAAATGCCTCGCAATAGACTACCCCCTTACCGTCACGGCGAGGGTAGCCCATAGATAACGCCAAAAACAACCGCGAATAGTATTACCGAAGATGAAATAAAGAGCAGGAGAGATTGTTTCCAAGAGGCTTGATAAAATCTATTGAGTAAGTGGTGAAAGACAAAGCATATAACGACCACATTGATAGCGTCCCCAATAATCTTGATATAGGGACTGCCGTTCAGTATGCGAAAAGGGAAAGTACTCAGACCCGTTGCCCAGCATAATAGAGGTATCAGATAAGAAACAACGGCAGTGCCGAGCAGTATGAGAAACCAACTCCGGTACGACGTATTAAATATTTTGAAATACGGAGCAAGCACAAGAAAAAGAAACGGCGCCACAGTGGAGTAGAGAGCCACCGTGACTATCCATGCTTTGAGCGTTGACTCCATTCCTTAAGGATATACCCTCACCGTTCTTTAAAAAAGCGCCTTTAGTGCGCAACGTACTGGACGCTGTTGGAACTAAGATACGTGAGAATCAGGACTGTATTTTCGTCCCTGACTTAAAGAAAGTGTCTACCAATTCCGAAGCTACATTAAACCGGTCTTGTATGGAAGATGCTGTGTAAAATGCATCGAATTTGTCAGCCATGGCTTTATCTTGTTCTCGAAGCCATTTCAGTTGTTTTTTAGGAGGAGGTGTCCAAACACTGTGATCGTCAAAATAAAACTGAAGGAGTCCAAACACCATTCTCTGCAAATACATCTCTGCTGTTGAGACATCATCCTGCATAATAGCCCTCGCTCCCTGTAAGGAATCTCGAGTGTCAAACTCAAGATGCTCTCGTTTCCATTCTGGCACCACTGGCTTTCCAGCATCTTGAGTTTCAATTGCATACTCTCTCAGGCGAGCAAGCCCACCACTCTTATCGATCAAAATCTTAGCGTCTTTCCAGAGATTAAGAAAAGAGTCCATTCTATTCTTTGCGAAAGAACGAGCCCCTTCTTCGGAACTATAGACCATCTCAAAATTCAGGTTTCCAATCTTCTCTATCTTTCTTCGTTCTAGTCCGTCCGTAAGAACAAAGAGATCGACATCGCTGTCGGGTCTGTTGTCACCCCGTGCCACTGAACCAAACACTGCCACCCCAAGGATATTTGGATTCTTGGCGAGGTCTTCTGCAAATAGTTCAATTTCTCTTCTCATGAGCTCATTGTAACAAAAATGACCGCCTGTTGGGCGATCACTTTTGAACCGACCTACGGTTATTTTGCGCGGCCGACCGGGCTTGAACCGGCAACCTCTCGCGTGCACTTCCCCACTATTTTCATAGTGGCATGGACTATATCTTCACCATAAGTTTTCACTGTTAGGTGCTCCGGTATCTAGTCTCTACGGCGCCCCCCCATTCCTTAACGAGGGGTTCCCACGGTGTTCGCATGTCTTATACGAAAGATTTAGCCTTCACCGTTATCCCAGAGAGTTTCAATCTACCCTTTCGGTAGAAAGCTGCACGTCTACAGGCGAGTGCTCTAACCAGTTGAGCTACGGCCGCATCTGCGGTTTTGGATACAAGGTAGCAATTGCTTTTTGGAAGATGTTGTGCTTCCTCTTCAAAAACAAACTACCGGAAACATTATTATACATCAATGCATATAGTGCAAGGCTATCGCGATGACTGAAAACCAATTCATACCCTCGCTCTTTCTTTAAGATGAACCCTCCTTCTACCCCATTCTTTCGAAGAAGAGCAAGAAGTGAGATAAGAAATGGATGAGACCCGCAAGTAAAACGTGAGGTAAAATGCCATCTCATCTTATTTCGGTCCTTCGCCCAATGCTGCTTGAAATACACATTTCCATCGCCATCAAAATAACCTCGGACAAAATGGCGAATGTGTTTTTTTGGGACTGCTGGGAAGTGCAATGTCTTACTTTTCGCCTGTGAGAAACCTAGTCGCTTTAAGTCGCTGTAGATTTCTTTGCTTCCAATCTGGAGTCGGTACCCAATCTTCCATTTTTCATTGTGACGATCGCGTACGGCAATTTTATGATTTGAGCCAAGAGCGACACGAATAGCATAAAGAAGCTCTCGGTCAGTAATATGAAATTCTATAAAATGCGCCCCGCGATTATTTTTAAGCATTGAGCCGTCTGCGGCAAAAAAGCCGAGAACATAGGCCATCTCCGGTGACCACTTTTTGAAGAAATTAGTATTTACTGCTCGATACATCGGCATATATCAAGCATACGCCGTGACAGGGGATAATACTAACCAGCTATTCACTTAAGAGTGATTCGCAATTTTATCTCTGAGCTCAAAAAAGGTGGTGAGCGACCACACGAGAAAGGAGGTGAGACCAACTACAAAGAGAGAAGCGGCTACTTGAAATAAGAGCGGCGAAGATGGCCCCCCTGCCCAAATAAAAACTAATACGAGTGTCGCGCAGGCAAAAAGACAAAATACAAAAAGGTATAGTGCAACCCGTTTCATCAATATTTACAACTCTACCGCGGAGAAAAAGTTCCAGATGCCGGTGAGAGGAATCGGACCTCTGTTTAAGGCTTATGAGTCCTTCGTTCTACCATTGAACTACACCGGCGAAAACAAAATTACGATAGCATTTTTAGCACGAAACGCAAAAATTCCAGCGGGCGTTTCCATTGCGAAAAATTATTTTTTGTGTAGAATGTTACGGTATCTCCAAGACAGCGGGGTGGAGGAGTAGTATCTCGTCAGGCTCATAACCTGAAGTCCCGGGTGCAAATCCCGGCCCCGCAACACTTCGACTCGCTTCGCTCGCTCAGTGCGAGCAAGCAACAAAAACACCGCCGCAGGCGGTGTTTTTGTTTTAATTCTCCAAAAACTTGAACTCTTCAAACGCCTGACGGTACAGATCAATAACGCGCCGCGCTTCTCTCTCCGTAAGCACAAAGTTCGAGCCGGCATGCGCAATTTGGTTACGTACCTTGTGCGCTTCCCACGCATTGTCGAGATTTTTGAAATCGCTTTGTTCGATCTGCTTCAGCTTTTCACCCAGATTTTCGCCACGATACCCCATGACATCCACCATTTTTTCAAGCAAGACGTCGGCATCAATAATCGCCTGTTTCCAGTCATTGGGGTTATCCGACTTGCTATGCTCAAGGATCCGCTCCCAGTCGGTATTTTGCTTTTCTTCTGAAGTTACGGGTTTGAAAATAATGCCGAGCTCGGCGCGCTCCTCTTTACGAATTTGAAAGATGCGAACCACGCAATAGATGATCCCGGTGGCAAGAAAGAGCGTAAGGAAGGTGGCTATGATTTTATAGGTCTCCCAATACTCTAAGAGATGCCCCGGAATGCTTGTCTCATGCTGCCCGGTAAGCAGATTATAAATAAGGAGAAACAGATACTCGAGATTGAGAAATCGAATGTCCATGGTTATATCTCGAGAATCTTCCCTAAGTGAAAGAGCGCCGGCTCTCCTCGGTGAGGTGCCGTAAGTTGAAAACCAACCGGTAGTGTCGCTCCGTCGCGAACAACTGGATCCATTGGCACGGAGAGCGCCGGCATTCCTGTGAGATTGGCAGGCACGGTAAAGATATCTGCGGCATACATAGCAAGTGGGTCATTTTTTTCTCCGAACCGAAAGGCAGGAAAGGGTGTTGTTGGAGTCGCAATACAATCGACCGTTTTGAAAGCATCGAGAAAATCATTCGTGATACGTTGCCGTACCGTGTTCGCTTTGCCGTAATAGGCGTCATAGTAGCCGGCAGAGAGCACATAGGTACCCAAAAGAATACGACGGCGCACTTCCGTGCCAAAACCCGCACCCCGTGTTTTCGTATAGTCGCCTAAGAGATCAATCCCGTCAACGTGGAGACCATAACGCACTCCGTCAAAACGGGCTAGATTTGATGAAATCTCAGCAAAATTAATGACGTAATAACAGGAAAGAGCGTACGAGATGGAAGGAAGTTCAATGTCTACAATTCGGTGGCCTCTGTCGGAAAGCTTTTTAGCCATTTTCTCAAAGGCTTGGAGCACCCCAGCGTCGACACCCTCTTTGAAAAGGTGTCGCGGTATGCCAACAGTCATTTTTTCTTTCTCAGAGGTTTGGCGCGACTCGTCCAAAAGCGTCGTTGAGTCCTTTGGATCAATTCCCGAAATGAGACCGAACATGAGTCCGGCGTCTTCAACTGTTTTGGTGAGAGGTCCGATTTGATCAAAAGAAGATACAGTCGCAATAAGTCCAAAACGAGAAACTGCGCCGTAGGTCGGTTTTAACCCGACTACGCCGCAAAAGCTCGCTGGCTGACGCACTGAGCCGCCGGTATCCGAGCCAAGCGCCGCGAGTGTCATATCAGCGGCAACAGCGGCGGCTGATCCTCCCGATGTGCCTCCCGCGACACGTTCTGTATCATGGGGATTCTTTGTGGCACCAAACGCGGAATTTTCTGTAGAGCCTCCCATCGCAAATTCATCCATGTTGGTTCGCCCCAAAAAAACTGCGCCTTGTTCCTTAAGTTTGCGAATAACTGTGGCATCATACGCGGCGCGATAATTTTCAAGCATTTTCGATGCGGCGGAAGCAATCTTCCCTTCAATTAAAATATTGTCCTTCACCGCAATCGGAATGCCGGTAAGGACGCCTCCTTCTCCGCGGCCAAGGATCTCGTCAGCATGCTTTGCCTGCTCCAGAGAATCTTCAAAGATTTCAAGATACGCGTTGAGATTGGGATTTTCCGCAGTAATGTTTTCTAGAAATTGTTCGGTGAGCTCAACCGCACTAA
The DNA here is from genome assembly GCA_001781435.1 of Candidatus Kaiserbacteria bacterium RIFCSPLOWO2_01_FULL_51_21. Classification (GTDB taxonomy): domain Bacteria; phylum Patescibacteriota; class Minisyncoccia; order Phycocordibacterales; family 2-01-FULL-51-21; genus 2-01-FULL-51-21. The sequence continues at coordinate 32,914 of MFLV01000022.1, read as the reverse complement.
ACTCCCGCGCTTTGAGCGCTTTTGCTGCACGGGCAACCGTTAGCTGTTTTGTCTCAATGGTCATCAGTCTTGAGCAATGATTTTTTTCACTTTCACCAGAGCGCGTACTGTCGCCGGCGCTTGCGTAAGTAATGCTTCGGTAAAGATACCGGGCGCATGCGGCTCCTTATCTTCACGCAAGACATTGTGCATCATGGGTTTTATAGGCGTGGGAGTTTCGGCCGAAGCCTCAGTCACCTGGGAGACATACGCGACAATACGCTCAAGGTCTTCAGCAAGAGCCGCACTTTCTTTTTCAGAAATCTTAATGCGGGAAAGCCCTGCAAGTTTTTCGATGGTATTGCGGTCAATCATGTCGCTATGATAACATTTTCTGAAATTCCTCCTCGTTAATAACGCGCACGCCCAGCTTTCTGGCCTTCTCGTACTTCGAGCCGGGATTCTCACCCGCAACGACAAAGTCAGTATCTTTTGAGACCGAGCTCCCAGCCTCTCCGCCTCGTGCACGGATTTTTTCCTTTGCCTCATCACGTGAAAGTGTTGGAAGGGTACCCGTAAGCACAAATGTTTTACCAAAGAGCACTCCTCCGACGCGTTTGGTGCCTGCTTTTTCTATGTGTATTTGCCGCATGAGCCGCTGAAGAATCTCACGATGTTTATCCTTATGCATCCACGCGGCAAGCGAGCGTGCAACCGTAGGCCCGACGCCCGAAATCGCTTCGAGATCTTTCTCAGAGGCATTCATGATTTTCCCGATTGAACCGAAGTGATTCGCAATATCATAAGCAGTCTCCTCTCCCACCTGTTCTATAGAGAGCGCAATAAGAAGACGGGCAAGCGTCACTTTCCGCGCTTTTTCGACAGCTTGAAGCAAGTTGTTAATCGCTTTTTCCTTAAAATGCGGCAACTGTTCAAGGTCACCTCGAGCAAGAGTAAAGATATCGTCATACGTTGCAACAAGTTTGTGCTCCACAAGAGCGTCAACAATCTTGGGGCCCAGTCCCTCGATATCGAAGGCGTGTTTTGAAACAAAGTGATACAAGCGCCGTAGCTCCTGCGTGTAGGAATTTTTATTTACACACCGCCACGCGGCCTGACCGGGGACGCGCTCAATCCTGCCGTCCCCGCCGCAGGCGGCGACGCGCGCAGGCCAGTGAAACGGTTTTTCTTTCCCCGTCCGCATTTTCTTTACCACCGAAACAATCTCCGGAATCACATCGCCTGCTTTCTGAAGAATCACGGTGTCGCCAATACGCACATCAAGCCGCTGTATTTGGTCTTCATTGTGGAGCGTCGCCCGCGAGACGACAGAGCCGGCGACTGCCACACTCTTAAGATGCGCGACCGGCGTAATGACGCCGGTGCGCCCCACTTGAAATGCTATCGTCTCAAGAACCGTGGTTACCTGCTCCGGCGCAAATTTAAACGCAATGGCGAAACGCGGCGCTTTACCGGTGTAGCCAAGCACCTCCTGATATTTTTTCTCGTTGACCTTGAGCACTACGCCATCAACAAGATACTCCTCCTTATCTTTCTTCTTTGCCCACATATGCCAATACGCAATTGCTCCGTCGATATTCCCAACATGTTCAAAATACCGGTTCACTTTGAATCCAAGTTGTTGGAGAAACTCCAGCTCTTCAAGCTGGGTGGCGGGAATCGCAATGTTCGCCATTGCAGCATCGTACATGAAACTATCGAGGTTGCGCGCCGCAGCGATTTTCGGATCAAGTTGCCGTATTGAACCAGCGGCGGCATTACGAGGATTCGCGAAAAGGGATTCCCCTTCGCTTTTGCGTTTTCGATTTAATGCCTCCAGACTCCTCTTGCCCATCCACACTTCCCCTTCCACAACGACATCAACGGGGCGGGTGAGGGAAAGCGGCACCGAATCAATAGTGCGGACGTTGTGCGTTACGTCCTCCCCGACGACGCCGTCCCCACGCGTTGCCGCGGTCGTGAGCATCCCCTTTTGATATTCAAAAACAACCTTAAGCCCGTCAATTTTAAGTTCGCAGGTATAGGTAGGATGCGCGCCCTTGGGAAGGAGCTTCCTTACCCGCTCGTCAAATGCGCGAACATCTTCTTCGGTAAACGCGTCATTGAACGACCACTGCGGCACTTTGTGCCGGACTTTTTTGAATCCCCTAAGGGGCTTCCCCGCCACGCGCTGGGAAGGCGAGTCGGGAGTGATGAGCGAAGGGTATTCCTCTTCGATTTTTACAAGCTCATGCTTAAGAGAATCTTCCGCTTCAATGGGAATCTCTTCTCTGTCGTAGACATGCCTTTGGCTGCGATAGTGGTCAATCGCTTTTTTAAGCTTTTCATAACGCTCCTGCACCCTTTTCGGCACTGATTGTGGCATGCAGAAAATATACCCCGCACCACTTTTACAATCAAACGTGAAGCTCCACGGCGCTACAGCCGTGTCTTTCTGCGAGTTGAGTAAACCCGCACCACTTTGGCATACCGACAAGACTAAAGCAGGGCGCCAAAGAACTTGTTTTCACTTGCCAATACTTTTGCTGAAAGTGCCAAAGTGGTGCGGGGTATATCAAAAAACATCGCCTTTGAGGCATTTTTGCAAAAGGCTAGTAGATAAATATCAAGAATTCGTCCTGAGACCCCGTTCAACTTTGTTCGGCGCCTCGCCGAGGCAATCGTCCGGAGCTGGTGCGCTGTTATCGCGGTATCCGCCGTTATAGCCGCGCGACTCGACAACGGTTGAACGTTTACCCCCGCCAAGGTTTTGTTTTTTCACGGTAACCTCGGCACAATACACGTTCCCATCTGCAACCGGGAAATCAACAATAAATTTTGTTGTGGTTGACTCCGCAGCGGGATCAACAGTGACAATCCACGGACGGGCAGCGACGTCACGGGAATTACAAAAGATACCGCTTGAAGGCGGGTCCATGAACGACCCGCCTTTTATATCCCAATAGGAAGCACACTCCCATCCAGCATCTGCCGCATAAAACGCAAACTGGGACTCCCTTCCGGTGCCCGCAAGCGCAATTTCTTTTACCGTGATATTGAAAATCGCAAGCGCAATGGAAGTCATGAGTCCCGCGATGAACACCGCAAAAAGCATTGCAAAGCCAGAGGAAGCTCTTCGTCTATAGCTTTTAGCTTCGTTAGCCTGAATATGCTCAGTTTTTGATTTTTTATTTTTTTTGTAATACATTTTTCTAAAGCTAACGAAGCTAACAGTTAGAAGCTATCCTCATTGCCAATTTAAAAGCTCTGTTGTAACCGTGAATGTCCGAGACGGAAGAACCGCGTTCGTTTGCCACGAGACGGTAACCGTAAGCCGAGCCTCTTTTTCATCAACGGGTACGAGCCGGAAGCTGCGGGAAAAACGCGCCGGTTCCGTGCCTGCGGTTTGGTGGTTATACAATCCAATGGAGTCATTGTAATAGAGGAGGCAGTTCCCAAGCGCTGAGCAGGTATTCACGGTTATCGCGGGCGGTGAGCCGATAATATTGATACCGCAATCAGCGGCCGCACAAGAGTCAAACTGTTGAAGCCATGGGGCGCCGGCAAGCCCGTTACTATCCCGCAGATTACGCACCGCCTCCATTCCTTCCTGAGCAAGAAACACCGCGGTAATCTGATCTCTCGCATACGCCGTATTTGAAATGCCTTTACTCACCACGGTAAGGGGGCCCGCCACCGCAAGAGAAAGCACCATAATCGCAACGAGCATCTCTACCAGAGTGAATCCGCTATTTTTTGATTTTTCCGGTTTCATATGCAGGTGGGTAAATCAAAAATCCGTTGTGAGGCGGTGGTTTGTACGCTGAACGAGGATTTTATTTTTTCTGAAAACTTCATATTCCCCTTGATGCGAATAAGCACATAGGGCTGCTGGACATCACCGGAGCCCTGCTTACAATTTTCCCCCACGAGAGAAAAAAGCGGGATACCGAGGTCTCTGTTTTCAACCACCACTTCCGACGCCGTGAGCGGCACGGGAAATCCGCCGTCGATTGACCGTAAAATCTGATGTTCCGGAAGCGAATAAGTTACTTTCCTACCCTGGCGATCGTCATAGGTGAACGTGTAGTTGTCAACGCTTTCGAAAAATTGTCCCGTCTTGATTTCCCGCGACATACTTTCCATGGCGAAGTTGAGATTGTTCATGACGGATTTCATTGACTGAGCTTTGCGGTCAACATCAACAAGAGAAAGAAGCGAGCTCACTGCCATAAGCATGACGAGGGAAAATATCCCGACTGACACTAAAAGCTCAACCAACGTGAAGGCTCGGTTCTGATATGCCCGTTTCATATTACAGATGCTGTTGAATGGACAGCTGGCCCGTTTGGAGAATTTCAACATACCGCGTGTCACCCTTCGGTGACTTAAGAACAACTTTCAGGCCCGTCGCAACAACAAATCCTGTTCCCGGATCTACCTTGATGCGCGCGTCCGGGTACGGGCGCTTGAAACTGACATCGGCGATCCATACCTGTCCGCCTGGCACAGAGCACTCCTCCGGGTTTGGAGAGATAGTCATACATAGTTTTTCAATTTTATAGCCGCTTTGAATCGAAAGTGTCCGAACCGGCTGATCAGCCCCCGATACGTAGAGGCCATCATCTGCGGCGATGTCAGCAAACAACAGGTAGGAGATGATACTCGGTACTTGTGTCGTATTGGTGTTAGAGCTGAAGTGTATGCCGTACGCTGAGGTAAAAAGAGACGCCGATGTGCCGCGCGTGCTGATGCCATAAGTCTGCGCTTCCCGGACCGAAATCGCAACATCATAGACAAGGTTTCCGAGAAGAATGCTGTTTTGGAACGCGCTTTGGTTGAAAAGAATAACAGCCGAAATTGCGGTGACCAAACCAATTACCACCATGAGCTCGACGAGGGAAAACCCAGCGCCGCTTTCCCGCATGGAAAAGCGGCGCGAAGTGAGCCTACGATTAGTACACCCGGTATCGTCTGTATGTCTTAGAAAGTTCATTCGGAAAGATATTAAAATGAGAAGATCGAAAGAAGGGAGTAAAAATTAATATCTAAAAAAAGTACCAGCACGAGACCAAGGATCATAAACGGCGCAAAGGGCATTTCACTTTTCATTGTAAGACGCTTTCCTCCGCGAAACAACCAAGATTGTCCAAGTAATAGTGCAATGCTCAGCACCGCACCAATCCAAACGCCGATGAGAAGTGCTGTGGTGCCCCCTGAGAGACCGAGAAGCCACCCCACTCCCCAGGCGAGCTTACCGTCACCGAGACCAAGCCACGTGCCTTTTGAAACGAACCAGAGAATAAAAAACGGCATGAAAAGAACTGGGCCGGCAAGAGCGTGCCAGAGGGTCGGGGTACTGACCGTGACCGTATCAAAATCTATACCGAGAGAAAGAGCGGAGAGAGCGATAAAAGCATATACGAAAGGATCGGGGATAATCTTATGCCGGATATCATAGACCAGAATTACCGTAAGAAGAGAAAAAATTACAGCGAGATAGATGCCCAAAAGAAACGGGAACCCTTTGAGGTACAGCACAAGAAAGAGCACTCCGACCGCACTCTCGACAAGGGGGTATTGAAGGGAGATGCTCGAGTTGCAGTAGCGGCACCGTCCGGAAGAAAAAAGAAACGAGAGCACCGGCACCAAATCAAAAAAACCAAGGGTATGCCCGCAAGAAAAACATCCCGACCGGCCGCTTAGAGAGCGTCCGGTATTGTAACGGAGCACGACCACATTTAGAAAGCTCCCGATGCAGGCACCGAGACAGAATAAAAAAATACCAAGAGCGATGTACATTACTTTTTTCTACCGTTTACTTACACGTCACATCCCCCGCCCCTTGTACGGTAGTATTCCTCTTAGAAACTCCCGTGTTATCAATGCACCAGTATCCGCCGTCAGTAGTGCTCAGCTTCGCATCTATAGAATATGCTGAGGCAGAAGCGCCTGCGGTTGCGTTATGGTGGCACGTTATCGTCGTTCCTGCCGGGTAATTGGCAGTATTCATATACGCACTCATACCTGACGTAGTATTAGTAAACATCCCAACCGAACAGCTGTCAGCTATGGTGCCCACAGGGCTATAGTGTTTATTGGTATCGTAATAAATTTCAGCCGTAGCGCGAGCGGAAGAGAGTTGGGTCTTTACCTTCGCGTCATCACCCTTATTGCGGGCGATATTGAGAAAAATTATTATCACCGAGGAAAGGATGCCGATGATCGCAACAATGACGAGAAGTTCAATGAGGGTGAAACCAAACTGACGCCGATTAGGAAAGTTGTTCATATGCTTATATGCCTAAACTTCTTAATTTACTTCAGTATATCAGAGAAATAAAAATCCGCTCGTCCTATTCCCGCCGCAAGCGGCGGGGTACTCTGCGGATAGAAAAGGATTCGCACTTCCCTGTTGTTCTAACACCCCCAACAATGAAGCTCCACGGGAAAACTACTCTGTTCCACCTACGCTTTGCCTCGGGAGCTTCCCTCACTAATCAGAGGCTCCCCTCCCCCTTCCTCTCTCCTCGCATTCATCCGGCCTCACGGCCGTGACTTTCTGCGAGTTGAATAAGAACAATAGAAAAACCCCGGTGCACCGGGGTTTTTCTATACCTTCGCTTTAAGAAGCCTAGGGAGCACACGTCACATCCCCTGCCCCTTGTACGGCAGTATTCCTCTGGGAAGCTCCCGTATTGTCAATGCACCAATATCCACCGTCAGTGGTACTCAACTTCGCATCCATAGAATATGACGTGGCAGAAGTACCCGCGGTTGCGTCCTGATGGCACGTTATAGTAGTTCCTGCTGGATAATTTGCAGTATTAACATACGTTGCCACGCCGGAAGCAGCGTCAGCGAACATTCCAGCCGCACAACTGTCGGCTGCGGTGCCTGCGGGGCTGTAGCTTTTATTGGTATCGTAATAAATTTCAGCCGCAGCGCGAGCGGAAGAGAGTTGAGCCTTCACCTTAGCATCATTGCCCTTATTGCGAGCGCTGTTGAGCGAGACGAGCACCACTGAGGAAAGGATGCCGATGATCGCAATGACGACGAGAAGTTCAATGAGGGTGAAGCCTCGTTTTTTGTTAATAATCATTTTGCTATAGCAATCTTAATTGTAATCGACCTATTAAAAACAGTGAACACATCCGGGGTTACCCCCTTTCGTAGTATACATGAGCAAAATATGGCTCAAAATCGTCCTTGGGGATATCTCAGATCATCAGAAGGCCGAGGCGAGATTGTAGATAGGCACCAAAATCGCCATAAGAAGAAGTCCGACACCGAGACCAAGCGCGACAATCATTGTTGGCTCGATAAGATCCACCAGGGTGTCGACGGCATTGGTGACTTCCCGTTGATAAAATTTGGCAAGCGTCTTTAGAATAGTGCCGAGTTCCCCCGTTTCCTCGCCGATTTTAACCATCTGAACCACGATGCCTGGGATTTCTTCATATTTCCCCAATGCTTCGGACACCGATTTCCCGCTCTTCACCGCCTCCGCCGATTCATTCAAAAGGCGCTCATAAATGCCGTTTCCGACAACGGTTGCTGTAATCTCGATCGCCTGGACCATGGTAATGCCGCTCGTAAGCATGGTGCTTAGATTGTCGGCAATGCGAGAAAGATACAATTTCCGATAGAGCGATCCGACATAGGGAATGGTCAATTTAAATTCCGAAAGCGCAAGATTCCCTTGCTTTGTGCGCGAGTACCGCCACGCGGCAAATCCCCCAAGAACCAAGAGACCGGCAAAAAAGAGCCCGTAATCGACGAAGAAGGTGCTGACGCCTATCACAATTTTCGTATAGAAGGGCACTTCCTGCCCAACCTCCTCCACAATAACACTTAGCTTCGGAATGATAAGCGTCAGCATAAGGACCATCACGGTAATAAATGTGGTGACGACAAACGCCGGGTAGATGAGAGCGTTCCGAGCCTTTGAGGTCACTTCATAGGAGCGGTCGAGGTAATCTGCAAGGTAGAGAAGGGTCTCACCAAGGGTACCCGCCTCTTCTCCCGCGTGCACCATGTTGATATAGAAGGGCGAGAATGCTTTCGGATGTTTTTCAAGCGCTTTTGAAATAGAGAAGCCACTCTGGAGATCGTCCGCGACGGCGGTGAGAGCCTTCGCCAAAGGCGGTTTTTCCGTCTCCGCCGCAAGTAGGCGAAAAACGCGCAGCGCAGAGACCTGCGCTTCAAAGAGTACCGCAATCTGGCGGGAAAGAATGACAATATCCCGATTGGTAATCTGGTTGAAGAACGTAAAGCTGAGAAAAGACTCTTTCGCTTCTACTGACTGAATGGCAGAAATGGTGAATCCGCGCCGCTGAAGAGACACAATCGCGACATCTTCAGAAACAGCGTCTATGCTTCCCGCTTTTTCAACGCCTGAAGCATCCAGGACTCGGTAGTTAAACAACATATAGTAGCTTCCTTAGTTATTAGTTATTAGCTATTAGCTTCATTAAAGGTTTTTATATGAACTGATTGGCACGGCTAATTGCTAAAGAAGCTAAAAGCTGACAAAGCTAGAGTAACCGCTCAAGCAGTTTAGGATTGAGAGAGCGGGCAAAGGCGTTTTCAACGGTAATTTCCCCCTGGCGCACGAGACCAGCAAGTGAACGATTCATATCAACCATGCCCTCCTCCGAATGAGTTTCAATGACCGTTTTAATCTCGTGGGTCCTCTTCTCTCTGATGAGATTGGCGACTGCGGCGTTATTGATAAGAAGCTCATACGCAGGAATAAGACCGCCGGAGACCCGCGGCACGAGGCGCTGAGAAAAAATTGCTGTGAGAGAGCCGGCAAGCTGGACACGGATCTGGTCCTGTTGAACCGAGGAAAACGAGTCGATAATGCGATCAATGGTTTGCGCCGCATCGTTGGTATGTAAGGTCGAGAGCACGAGATGTCCGGTTTCTGCCGCAGTAACCGCAGCCGCGATGGTTGGAGGATCGCGCATTTCGCCAAGCATAATCACGTCGACATCCTGGCGGAAAGCATACTTGAGGCCACTATAAAAATCTTTGGTGTCAATCCCGACTTCGCGTTGTTCGATAATGGATTTTTGTTCGACAAACAAATACTCAACCGGGTCTTCAATAGTAATGACGTGGTCGGTACGGGAGATGTTAATGTCTTCAACCAAAGAAGCAAGCGTTGTCGACTTTCCCTGCCCCACCGGTCCCACGACAAGAAAAAAGCCCTGTTCCCGCTGCATGAAAGTCCGGAGTGCCGGCGGAAGATTCAACTCTTCAAGCGTCTTGATGCTTCGCGGAATAAACCGGAAAGCGATACTTGCTGTTCCCTGTTGAAAGAAACCGTTTCCCCGAAAACGGGCTCGTTCGGCATAACTATAGGAAAAATCGACTTCGCGTTCCTTGAGAAAACTCTCCATCTGCTCCGGCCGAAGTATGGCAGAGAGAAAGCCGAGCGTATCTTCCGGCGCAAGTTTCTTTTTTTTCACCAAAGGCAAGAGGCTTCCGGAAACACGAATGGCCGGGTAGCTTCCAACCGAAAAATGGAGGTCCGAGGCGCCTTCACGTATAACCGTTTCAATCAACTCCGCAAGCTCTTTTTTATATTCTTCTGCCGCCATATTAAAGTATTATAATACTTGATGAAGTAATCCCGCACTGATTCTGTTAGAAACATGTTCGATCATATCCACCGGAGAAAGAAATTGTAGCATTGTAGTACTTAGCGTGGTTACACTCTTTTTGCTTTGTGCGCTTCAATCGCCCGAAGCACCTGCTCAAGCACCTCTGAAGGCACGGTGCGGGCTTTTACGATGTAGGCATCGGTACCAAGTTCCCTGGCCTTGTCCAAATCCGCTTTTTCCCCGCGATTCGAGAGTACGATAAGCGTTGCGCCGGGAGCTAACTGCTCTTTCCTGATTATCTCAATCACCTGAAAGCCATCCATGCCCGGCATGACAATGTCGCAAAGAATTGCGTCCGGCTTTGCGCCCGCCCGGAGCTTTATAAGAGCGTCTTCGGGGCCACTCGCAACTTCCACCTCGTGCCCCGCACCTTTAAATTTAAACGAGTACATATCAAGCAGAAAGGAGTCGTCGTCAATAATGAAAATATGATATTTTTCTTGAGCCATGGTGATTGTTACAGTATAAGGCGTATTCTACCTCGAGAAAAGAACTACTGTCGTGGAATCTTATTCCTCAAGTATTCCGCCAAGCGTTGACACTTCTTCGATTGGGATGATCCGTTTATATGCTTTAAGTATGGCATCCTCTTTCATCGTGAGCATCCCCTCGCGACGCACAATGGCTCTCAGTTCATTTTCTGGAGCATTTTTCAATATGGCGGCCTCAAGCTCGCGGTTCATCGTAAGAAGTTCAAAAACTGCTGTGCGTCCGCGAGTTCCTTTGGGACATTCAGGAGTCGGTTTTATACGATAGACGGCGGCGCTTTTCGGCAGACTCTCATGAACCTTCGCGGGCAAATCCTTAAATTCTTCATCAATCATTGTTTTGATACTCCCCGCAACTGGAACTTCTTCTCCTCCCCCGGGACATAGGGTTCTCACCAGGCGTTGAGCAATCACGAGAATGAGCGTCGGGGCAATGAGATAAGGCTCAACTCCCATATCAATAAGGCGCGGAATCGCACCAACGGCGTTATTGGTGTGAATAGTTGAAAGAACTAGGTGCCCGGTAAGTGCTGCTTGCACCGCAAGCTGTGCTGTTTCGGCATCGCGAATTTCCCCGACCATAATGATATCCGGATCTTGTCGAAGCGTTGTGCGAAGACCTGTGGCAAAGGTATATCCGATCTCGGGCCGCACCTGCGATTGGCTGATGCCTTCGATGCTGTATTCAACGGGGTCTTCAAGCGAGAGCACGTTAGATTGCTCGCGATCAAGCTCATTGAGCATTCCGTAGAGGGTCGTTGTCTTGCCGGAACCGGTGGGGCCCGAAAGAAGTACGAGGCCATAGGGGCGTTTAATGAGTGAGCGGATGATCGGCATATCACGTTCACTTAAACCAACTGAGTCAAGACTAATAAAGCCGCTTGAGGTATCGAGTATTCGCATGACGACTTTTTCGCCGTAGTATGCAGGAAAGGTTGAGACACGAAAATCAATGTGCCGACCTTCCACCGTTGCTGAAAAGCGGCCATCTTGTGGCTTGCGGTGTTCGTCGAGACGCATGGCAGAAAGGATTTTAATCCGCGCCACAACATTGGGATGGACTTTAAGCGGCAGAAGCAGGCTGGTATAGAGAAGCCCGTCAACCCGGAAGCGCACCCTGACTTGGGTCGCCATAGGTTCGATATGAATGTCAGAAGCCCTGCCTTCGGTGGCATACCGGAGGATTGTTGCTACAATCTTTGTAACCGGCGCCGCTTCTGTGATGCGCTCGCTGAGGTGCTTACCTGCCTCTGCCTCCGCCTCCTTGGCTGTAGGGGCTTCAACGACAATGCTGGTATCGAGTTCGGAAATTGCCTTGCTTACCTCCCCCGTAAGCCCCTTGTACATTTTAAGAACCTTATCAAAATCATTTTCAGTAATGACAAAAACCTTGAAGGGTATGCCAATGCGCGCCGAGATAAAACTTAAGGCATCGAGAGCTTCGGTATTTTCAGGGTCAACGGCCCCCACTTCAAGCACGCTATCTTTGACCGCAAGCGGAACAAAACGATAATGGAGCGCCGATTCTTCCGGAATATATTTTAATATATCGAACGAAATATCTTCTTCGCCGATGACACGAGTCGGCACTTTAAGATGCTCCCCTTTGATTGCAAGGAGCTCCTGTGGATCAAGGCCGCGTTTCAGAAGAAGCGCTTCGACGCTCTCACCGGTATTCTGCGATTCTCTTACAAGCGCTTCGGCATCGCTTTTCCGAACAAGTTTCTTTTCGACAAGTAGTGGTAGTAAGTCCATTGGGTTACGAATTATGAATTACGAATTATGAGTAGGAAAATCTGATTCGTACTTCGTAATTCGTACTTCGTATCTCTTACTGGAGCGGAGCGAAAGGGTTAGGGCGCCCAACGGGCTCGTCCGGAATCGGCTGACCGAAATCTCTGAGACTCCGAAACGCCGGGTCATTGAATACCGTCGGATCAAGCCGGATCGATTGTAGCTGCAGAAGAAGCGCGACAAGGTCCTCTCCGATAGCCACGTTTCCTTCGATACTCTCCTCAACAAGCGGCGACGTTCCGGGAGTCTCGCCGCCGGTAAAAAAGAACGTGTACAGCATAAAAAGCACTATGACTCCTACCGCGCCTAAAATAATTTTTTTTCTTCCTTTCAACATGGATTATTTGAGCCAATAGGTACGAAGCGTGATGGTATATTCATATACATCGCCTCTCGGTCTACTGAAAGAAAGCGATACCACATCAACAAGCCGCAGGCTTGTCTCGAGATCGGTTAGAAAGCGCAAGAAAGATTCGTAGGTGGTCGTCACCGAAAAGGTTACCGATATTGAACCGTATGGTTTCACCTGTCCTGACCCCTCAGCCGGCCCCTCGTCGGGCTTTCCGACACTGACATTGGTAAGCCGCATGCCGTACTTAGACGCGGCTGTGTCAAGGTCCATGACCAAGCGAATGTTATCAATGTGGTCGGGAAGCAGTTTCTGCAGACGATCAATATCTTCCGGAGGAAAACTATTATATACTTTGAGCTTTTCGTCGCGAATGGAGCGGAGATCTTTCGAGCGTGTCAAAGCTTCGTCAAACTGCTTTTCCTGCGCTCTTAATTCTTTGATACCCTGATATCTTGGGTCGACGAAACTGAAAAAGACTCCGAGAGCAACGACAATAGCGACAATGGGAAATACTAATTTCATATCTCGCCTCTAGGGCGCCTGCTTTAGAGCGGCAACGTAGGAAAGAAGCGCCGGATCCAGCTCGGAGCTGAATTCAAACGTGACGTTGCCTTCTGGATCAAGGTTCGGACTCGCGAAAATCGCATTTTTTATGAAAGGGATTTTTCCAAACACATCTGATTGAAGGGCCACCGCTGCAAAGCTTTTTGCCCTCCCGTTCATAAAAAGAGAGGAGCCTGCGCCTTTGGTTGCAAAGCGAAATGTCTCGAAACGGACGTTTTGAAGCGTATACGACTGCAGAAGCTCAAAAAGGCTGCTCACACTCACATGATTTTTTAAAAGCTCCTCCGAGGCCGCCATCCGCCGGTCAAGCGCAGTAAGTCTTTGAATCAATGCGGGCTCAAATTCATTTTTTGCCCGCTCGAGATCAGCGCTTTTTGACTCAATATTCTGCTTGAGAAACTCCCCGTAAAGGATAACACCGAGTACTGACGCTAAAGAACCCAGAAAAAGTATAAGTCCGATGACCATGAAGACACTTACCGCGGCCCGCGGCCGGCGGCCGGTTGTGGACTCCTCAAGAGCTTGCTTCGGTATGAACGATGTTTGGAACTTCGGTTCCATTTTTTAAAATACAGCGATAACAAATCAAGCGCTCAATTATATGAGGCATTCTGTGCGCTTAGTCTCCATCATACTATAAAACAAGTCCTTCTGGACAGTTATCCCCTCTCGCGATGGCTCTATTCAACTCATCTCTTCTAGTTTGCGCAGGGCAATGCCGACGGCTACAGAGAAACTCGGCCCGGTCTCAAGAAGCACTTGCTCAAGGAAAGCGGGAGACTGTGTCCGCGAAAACGGGAGTCCCAGACGGACATCGGTCTCAAATTTGGTTTGCGCATGGGGAAGCAAGCCTTTGAGAAGTGCCCCACCCCCGACAAAAAGTATCGAGGAAATATTGCGACGGTAACGCTCCTGATACTGGAGCATCACGCGCTTCGATTCGGAAAAAATGTACTCGAGCGTCAAGAGCGCGGCGGTTGAGATGTTCTGGTCGCCGCTTTTCCCGGTAATACCGCTCTCTCGTTTGATCTCTTCCGCTTTGGCGACTGAAACGCCGAGCATTCGCGAGAGTGCAAGGGTTATATCCTGGGCTCCCTTATTCACGATATGGGAAGAGCGGACAATGCCGTATTCAACAATGTAGAGTTTTGTGGTTGCCGCCCCCATGTCGATTACCATAATGGGCGTGGTGTTTTGTACAATGGTTGACCGAATCGTCGAAAAAATCTCGATTTCAAAAAAACTTGCCACGAGATTCCCCCTCGCTACCACCGCATTGTATTTCGCAAGTGTTTCGTTATGAATAGCGACAAGAAGCACGTCAACTTTACGAAATTTTGCTTCCTCAACTTCGCCTTCCGCCTCCGCCTCGGAAGAGAGAAACCTCCGCCCCTCCTCCGGCAGAATAAACCAGTCAAGCGCAACCTCAGTGATGGGAACAGGAATATATTTTCGTGCCTCAATGGGAATCATTTTTTTCAATTGCGCCTCATTGAGCATGGGCATTTTTATAAGCGAGATGAGACTTGCGGCAAAAGGAATGGAGATGCCGCAGTTTTTAGTCGTTATATTCGCTTCTTTCAAGACGTCAAGGAGTGCCTCGGCGAGTTTTTCGGCATCAAGATTTACCGCTCGTCCGATCTCAATTCCGGCATACGGGCCAAGCGAAAGCTCGCCGTATGTTTCGAGAACCGCCGCGCCGCGCTCCTTGCGTAATTGCACGACTTTTATGGAGGAAGAGCCGATGTCAATGCCTAAGACCGAGCTGCCCTTATGGAGAAAGCCAAATATACTGCCCCCGAACAGTTTCCCTAGAGGATTTACCATTGATGTCTGTACACAGAACTATGGACTCAGTATACCCCGCTCAAGGATGCTATACAATGAAAATATGCTGCCGCTTCGGTCTTTTTATGACCACATTCTTAATCTCCTGTTGCCGGAATCAGGAAGTCATCTTTTAAAGATTACTGCCGCCGACCTCCTGCCTCACTTCTCAAGAAAAGTTCCCGATGGCGAATATTTTTCTCTTTTCGATTACCGCGACCCTCTTATCCGCGACCTCCTGTTAGCGCTTAAGTTCCGCGGTAAACGCCGCATTGCAAAAATATTCGCCGAAGTTTTATACGATCCTTTGATCGAAGAACTGGCAGATCGCAAACTTTTTTCTTCATTTGAAAAGCCTCTCTTGGTGCCTGTTCCCCTCTCCCACTCTCGTGAGCGGCAGCGAGGCTACAATCAGGTTGAGCTCATCGCGGTAGAACTTGCTGCCCTCGACGGCAACCGGAGTTTCCAGTTGGCAACCGATGCGCTTCAAAAAATAAAAGATACTCCGCCGCAAACCTCGCTTCAAGGCAAAGCAGCGCGGGAGGAAAATATCCGCGGCGCGTTTGCAACTGCAAACGCGCCGCGAATTTCCGAGCGTAATGTTATTCTCCTAGACGACATCACGACAACTGGCGCGACACTCCGAGAAGCCTCCGCCGTGCTCCGCGCCGCCGGCGCAAAACAAATTTTCTGCGTCGCGATAGCGCATTAAAAAATGGGCTGAAATATGGTATCGTTTGCACGTCTGGAGACGTGGCAGAGTGGCCGAATGCGGCTCCGTGCTAAGGAGTTAGGGGAGTAATCCTCTCGGAGGTTCGAATCCTCCCGTCTCCGAAACGAGCCCCGCGAGTGAGGAGCGGGAGGATTCGAACCTGGGAAGGGGTCGGGAAACGGGAGTTTCCCGCGGAGGAAAACAACGAGTGAAGCGAGTGTTAGAAACCGTGGGTTTCTAAAACGCAGCGAACGAAGTGAGCGAGTAATGAGATTCCTCCCGTCTCCGCCAGAAAAGAAATTTTTTATAAATTCATTCATGGCATACATTTACTGGCTCACAATATTTGTTTGGTTGCCTATCATTATTTTGTGGGCAATAAACTGGAAGTACCTCTCGCAATACAAGAAAACATTCTTGTATTGCGTCATATGGGCGCTCATTTTCAGTATCCCGTGGGATATTTGGGCAGTACGAGCAGATATTTGGCGTTTTCCGCAGGACACCAACATCGGAGTTTTGATCGGTGGCTTGCCGCTAGAAGAATATTTTTTCATGATTTTCGTCACTATGTTGGTGTCCACGGTTGCCTTGCTTTTGAGAAAATTTTTTGCGGTACGCGCTAACCCATAAAACACTATGAACTTCGGAATATATTCATACACAGCGACCATTTTAATTTTTTGCGGACTTGCGCTTTTGCTATATGTTGTTGGTCGCCTGCTCCGCAAAAAATCCGCCATGCTTCCTGCGACTGACTGGAAAGCAATTATTTGGACGATGATTATTTTCGCGGTTATTGCCGGCCCCGAGGAATACGTTGCGCTTGCATGGCGGACATGGATATATAATCCGGAGAGAACTTTCAACACGACTTTCTTGGGCGCGGAAGTTGAGACGTACTTATTTATGATTCTTGTATCACTTGTGGTGTCCATAGCAACGCTTGTCTATGCTCGACGCGAAGACAGAAAACGCAACCCTGATTAGCCTTCGGCAAGGTTTTTTTCGGCAAGGTTAAACCTCTCGTCGTTAAGAAGCAGAGCAAGCTCGCTGTGGGGTAAAAATTCCGTTCGAGCTATTTTCAAAATACACCGCAAATTTACACTTTTTGCTTTTCTGCCTCGTAGAGATATACTGTAGACTATTACTCATTAGAATTTTACATGAATACCAAAATTATTATCGGCATTGTAGTGGTTCTTGCGATTATCATCGTCGGCGGCTTTTTCCTCCTCGGGCAGAACGGGACTGAAAATCTGCTCCCGGAAGTTTCGGGGCTTATTCCCGATGAGACGGGGGCACCCGCGGCTGGTACTCCTTCCTCTAATAACATGCCAGTCATTGGCGGAAGCGAGAACCCGGGAGAGCAGCCGAGCCAGGGCGACATGCCTAACGCGGCCGCTACCATCACCTACTCTGCAAGCGGCTTCAGCCCAAATCCGGTCACTATTAAAAAAGGAGAAACGGTAATCTTCGTCAATGAAAGCGGACACGACATGTGGATTGCTTCCGCAATGCATCCGACACACGCGGTCTATCCGGAAAAAACACCCGGGGACTGCTTCGGAAGCGCTTTTGATGCCTGCAAAGGAATCTCTTCGGGACAATCGTGGTCATTTACGTTTAACTCGGTTGGTGAGTGGGGCTATCACGACCATCTTTCGACCAAAAATTTCGGGAAAGTTATAGTCAAGTAACAATGGTGTATGGGAAATGAAAGAGTAGTTTCTCTCCTCTTTCGTATTGGAGTTGCGTTTGCGTTTCTCTATCCCCCAATTTCAGCACTTTTGAATCCTGCCGCCTGGGTTGGCTACTTCCCGCCGTCCTTTCTTGATTTGTTTTCAGGACAGGAGTTGTTTCTTCTTCATTCCTTCGGCATTTTCGAAGTTCTGATAGCGCTCTGGATTCTCTCCGGCAAAAAAATCTTTGTCCCAAGCGCCGTCGCCACACTTTCTCTTCTTGCCATCGTTGCGTTCAACTTCTCCCAAATAGACGTGGTATTTCGTGACCTCTCTATCGCCGCCGCAGCTGCCGCGCTTGCGGTACAAAACTATCCGCGTATCGCGCTCGCGACAACCTTCACTACCCGTTTGTCAAAAACCGACGGGATAATGTAATCCGGCCGAGGTTTCTTGACGACGGCAGCAAGCGCTTTGGCGGCGTTGAGTTTCATTCTCTCGGTGATCTGCCGCACGCCATGGTCAAGTGCGCCGCGAAATACGCCGGGAAAGACAAGCGCGTTGTTGACCTGATTGGGAAAGTCCGATCGCCCCGAGGCAACCACGGCGGCGCCCGCATGATGCGCGAGATTGGGCATAATTTCAGGGATGGGATTGGCAAGTGCAAACACAATAGGCCGTTTTGCCATACTTTGCACATGCGCTTCCTTAATGGTGTTTGGTCCCGAGACACCGACAATGGCGTCGGCACCCTGAAGCGCCACTCCAATATCGCCTTGAAGATGGCGGCGATTTGAAATTTTTACCAATTCTTTTTTCATGGGCGTCAGACCATGCCGATGAGTCCCCAAAATGCCTTTGCTATCAAGCACGATAAGCTCACCAACTCCGTAGCGATGGAGGAGCTTAGCAACCGCTGTACCCGCCGCGCCCGCACCGGCAATCACGATAGTCGCTTTTCCGAGCGGCTTCTTTACGACTTTGAAAGCGTTCATAAGCGCCGCGAGCACCACGATCGCTGTACCGTGCTGGTCGTCGTGCATCACGGGAATATCCAAAGTCTCGATGAGACGCCGTTCAATCTCAAAACAGCGCGGAGCGGAAATGTCTTCTAGGTTAATGCCGCCGAAAACCGGCGCGATATTTGTAACGGTTGTTACAATTTCATTGACATCTTGAGTCGCAAGAACAATAGGAAACGCGTCAATGCCGGCGAACTCTTTAAAAATCATCGCTTTACCCTCCATCACCGGCAGCGCCCCTTCGGGTCCGATATTGCCGAGTCCCAAAACTGCCGAGCCATCTGACACGATGGCAACGGTGTTTCGCTTTATGGTGTAATCGCGAATCTCTTTCTTGTGCTTTGCAAGATAGGAGGAAACCGCACCAACACCGGGAGTGTAAAAAAGACTTAAATCAGCACGAGTGCGAAGCGATGCCTTCGACTGTACCGCTATTTTCCCTCCAAGTTTTTTATGTATTTGCAGTGAGCGCTTCCCGATGTTAGATGCCATAAAGTTTGTACAGTATACCTTGGGAAGGCAGTTTGGCGAGCGTTAGTACCGTCGGTGTCTAAAAACAAAAAATGGTTCGGGGTATACTTAATTGCACGTATGCTCTTCAACATGCCGAAACGAATACCACTGCGCATAAAGCTCATTGCTCTTTTTATCCTCATTGGACTGGTGCCGCTTCTCACCGTTACCGCAATCACGATTACCCAACTCGAAAACACTCAGCGCCAAAATGCTCTTGATCATGCCAATCAGATTGCAAAAACTACGCGGGAAGAAATAAACACCTTTATTGTTTCCCAATTCAGCGTTCTCGAAAGCATCCAAACGGTATATCCCGTTCTTGCCCTGAAGCAGCGTGAAAATTTCGTCGAACAAATCCTATTTCTCTCCAACACTTTCACCGATCTCTCCATCTTAAATAACGAGGGAAAAGAAATTGTTCGGAAAAACCGCATTGAGGTGGTAAAGCCGGAAGACCTGCGGGTTCAGTCAGCCATGAGCAAATTCATCGTTGCCCGTGACCATGGCGCCTATATCGGCCCCTTGTACCTTGCAAGCGGCAAACCCTTTTTCACTCTTTCTATTGCGCTTCGCTCCGCAGGAGGAGAATTCCTCGGTGTTGCCTCCGCTGAAGTTGACGCGCGAATTCTTCAGGACGTGGTCAAAGAAGCCTCCACGGTCGAAGAATCGGGGCATGTCTACATTGTCAACCAGCAAGGCATCGTTATCGCCCACCCTGATATTTCCCTAGTGCTTGCGGGAACTGACTTCTCGTCAATTCCCTCGGTGCGCGCGGCGCTCTCAAAAACCGCCATCGACTCCCTGCAAAGTTATGTCAATGACGCGAAGGAAGAGGTCATCGGGACCGCCATCCCAATCGAACTTTCTGTTGGGGTGTTCAGCACCGAAAAAACAATTCTTGCCCCAAGCTGGTACATCATCACGGAGCAACGCGCAGCGATTGCTCTCCGTATTGTGCGGGAAATGCTTTATTTTGAGCTTATTCTTCTTGCTTTTGCAACGCTTGCCGCAACCACTGCCGCCATCTTCGTTGCGGGTAATGTTGTGCAGCCGATTGGTCTTATTCTCTCTGGTCTTCAGCAATTCGGACAAAATAATTTAAGTTACCGCGTACAGGTCAAAAGCAATGACGAAACGCGAGACCTCGCGGACGGTTTCAATCACATGGCAGAAAATCTTGGAAAGTCGGTCGCGGAACTCAAAGAAGAACGCGAGGCTATCGCCGTAGAACGCAATAAACTTTCACTGGTACTCTCCGGCATCAATGACGCCGTTATCGCCATCGACCAAAGCGGCAAAATCATTACCTGGAACAGCGCCGCGGAAAAACTCATCGACGTACCGGGAACAAAGGCGATTAACCTTCCGGTTGACGAAATTGTCATTATTAAGACAGACAGAAAAAAGATTTCCTACCTTGAGTATGCCCCGGCAACCGAAAATGATCCTCCATACCGCAATGACTCCGTTACGGTCCTTCGTAAAAATGGCCGGGCCGCAACAGCGTCACTTTTGGTCTCAACGCTTTCCGCAAGTCCCGGCGTTAACATCGGCTGGATCCTCACGCTCCACGACCGAACCAAAGAGCAGGTAGTCGAGAGTATCAAGCGGGAATTCGTTTCAATCGCCGCCCATCAGCTGAGGACTCCCCTGACCACAATCAAATGGGCGACGGACATGTTTTTAAACGGCTACGCCGGAAAACCCTCAGGAGAGCAAACCTCGCTCATTGAAAAAGCCAATCAAAGCACGGATAGGATGATTATGCTCGTGAACGACCTTCTTAACACCGCACGCCTTGAGGACGGGAGGCTCGTCGGAGATCTCAAACCGACTGATATTGTCAAGCTTATGGAGGCTGTCTTGAATAATGAAAAAGAGGCCATCGCAAAGAAGGGGCACGCGGTAACCTTCGTACCGCCAAAAGAAAAACTTCCCCTCCTGGTGCTTGACAGTGAGACAATGAGTCTCGCTTTTCAAAACCTCCTAGAAAATGCGATCCGTTACACAAAACCCCGCGGGAAAATAGCCGTCACCATGCAGCGACAGGGAGATAAGCTTCGTATCGCTGTTGCTGACAACGGCGTTGGTGTTCCGGAGGACCAGCGGGATCGTCTTTTTACCAAATTCTTCCGGGGCAAAAACGTGCTCAATATGGAAACGGAAGGTTCCGGTCTCGGGCTTTTTATTACTAAAAACATTATTGAGACTCATGGGGGAAGTATCTCTTTCTCCTCTGCTGAAGGTGAAGGCACCACCGTTGTCATCAGCCTCCCGCTAAGTTCCATCGACAAAAGCCCGCTTCCCTCCCCTCTTTCTTTTACTCAGCTCGCAGAGAGCCACGGCCGTAAGGCCGTGGCTGAACGCGAGGGGAGACGAAGGGGGTCGGGGAAACTGTAGTTTCTCCGTGGAGGAGAACAGTTCTTCCCCAGTTTTGGGGATTTCCTTTTCCAAAACTGGGGAAGAACGTCAGGAACCGAGGGTTCCTGAAGTGAAGATGCCACGGCTGTAAAGCCGTGGGGCTTCACAAAAGAGCTCGGAACAAAAAAATTCGCAAAGAAAATGCCTGAATGAGGGATGTTACAATAGCAAGATGTTGCCGAGAGACCTTGTCTTGTCTTGTTTCCGCCTTACGCAAGTACAGGAGCGCGCGCTTCGGAAACTCGGTATCGCAACCATTGCCGACCTCTTTCGTCATTTCCCGTCTCGCTATGAAGAAGGCTCAAGGACAGAACCAATCGGAGAACTCGCTCCGGGCGAGGAGGTTACTGTGTATGGCACGCTCTCTAACCTCTCAATAAGAAAAGCCTTCCGGAGCAAAGTGCCGATCGCCGAGGCGATACTTCGAGATTCCACTGGAAGCATTAAGATTATCTGGTTCAACCAGCCCTATCTCGCTAAGATGCTCCCCGAAGGAGTCTCACTTTCGATGCGTGGCCGGGTTTCGGGAAAAGAAGGGCGACTCTATATTTCCAATCCGCAAACCGCGGAAATGGCCCCGCGGTCTCCGGGCGGACCGCTTTTTGAGGAGGGGCCGGCGCTTCTTCCTATATATCCCGAAAGTCGAGGGGTTACGTCGCTTTGGTTCTATTACGCAATCCAAAAAATTTTCAAAACGGGCATTCTTGAGAAGCTCGACGACCCTATTCCTCCAGAGATTCTCAAGCGCTACAACCTCCCCTCGCTTCCCACGGCGCTTATTTTTGCGCATACGCC
The DNA here is from genome assembly GCA_001781435.1 of Candidatus Kaiserbacteria bacterium RIFCSPLOWO2_01_FULL_51_21. GTDB lineage: Bacteria > Patescibacteriota > Minisyncoccia > Phycocordibacterales > 2-01-FULL-51-21 > 2-01-FULL-51-21. Next base: position 11,091 of record MFLV01000022.1, on the reverse strand, counting down.
GAGGAAAAGCTCTGACGCCCTTGCGGCACGCAAGCGCTTCGCCTTTGAAGAAGTTTTTTTGATTCAGCTTGGGAAACAACAGGCGCGCCGCTCCTATGATGAGAAGCCGACCTTTACTATCGTTGTCAATACCGCTGGCCTTGAAAAATTTATTGGACGTTTCCCTTTTATGCCGACCGCGGCACAAACACATGCAATTGAAACCATTCTCAAAGATTTTGAAAAATCACACGCCATGTCTCGCCTTCTTGAGGGCGATGTGGGCTCAGGAAAAACCGCCGTTGCGGCGGCAACGGCCTATGCCACTATCGTAAGCCGCCCCAAGGGGCAAGACTTCGGCAATCTGCAAGTCGCCTACATGGCTCCTACTGAAATCCTTGCCAAACAGCACTTTGAATCATTCATAAGATATTTTGAATATCTCCCAGTAAATATTGGCCTTATCACCGGAAGCGGATGCAAGAAATTTCCTTCAAAGGTTTCGCCGAACAAAGCAACGGATATTTCGCGTGCCCAGCTTTTGAAATGGGTGGCAAACGGAGAAATACCGATTCTCATCGGGACACACGCGCTCATTCAAAAATCCGTGCGCTTTAAACATCTCGCCTATGTCATTATCGATGAACAGCACCGCTTCGGTACGGCACAGCGCTCCGCACTCGCCAAGAAAGAACATCTTCTGCCGCACCTCCTCTCAATGACCGCCACGCCGATTCCCCGCACGCTTGCGCTTACGATTTATGGAGACCTTGATCTCACTCTTCTTGACGAAATGCCGCACGGACGAAAGTCCATAATTACCGAGATTGTCGGTTCACAAGGACGCGCGCAGATGTATGAAAAAATTCGCGAAGAACTTCGTAAGGGCCGGCAAGCCTATGTGATTTGTCCGCGCATAGACGAGCCAGACCCAACGAAAGAGCTGGCGCTTCTTGCAAAATCAGTCAAGGCGGAAGCGGCGCGCCTCAAGAAAGAGGTTTTTCCTGAATACGAAATTGGGATACTGCATAGCAAACTTACAACAAAAGAAAAAGATCGAATCATGGCAGAATTTGCATCGGGGAAAATTCAGATTCTTACCGCAACTTCCGTCGTTGAGGTCGGTGTCAATGTGCCCAATGCCACCGTCATTCTCATTGAAGGCGCGGAACGGTTCGGCCTCTCACAGCTCCACCAGCTTCGAGGCCGCGTCATTCGAAGTAACCATCAGGCATTCTGCTTTGCTCTTGCTGAAACAAAGGGTAAGACTTCCCTTGAGCGATTAAAGGCACTACAGACTGCCAAAAACGGGTTCGAACTCGCGGAGCTTGATTTGAAATTGCGCGGCGCCGGACAACTTTGGGGAGGCAGACAATGGGGTATCTCGGACGTTGCGATGGAAGCGATGCAGAATTTAAAAATGGTCGAGGCGGCGCGCACTGAGGCGCGCAATCTTTTGAACGAAGACCCGAAGCTCCTCAAGCACCCAAACCTCCGCGAGGCAGTTGCCTCGCGGAGCGAGGAGCTTCATTTTGAATAGTCATTGCGCGCGCTAGGATTCGAACCTAGAACCGGACGAATATAAGTCGCCTGCTCTACCATTGAGCTACGCGCGCAGATTTTTAATGTACCCTATAAAAATATTAAATCAATGTATCGAAATTCCTACAAAATGCGAACGCCGGCCCCTTCGGGACCGGCGTCTATGGTTAGGACTGTTGTTGCCACCGTTGCCAGGGCCAAGTGAGCGAAGTCGCGAGCAGGCCGATAACGGCAAAGGTAACGCCGTTAAAGACCTTACTGTTATGGTACTCGCTGACGGGGCCTTTCCGGATATCGCGCATGGCATACAGAAGCGCTACCACAAGATACAGCCCTACACCGATGATAATGGGACGCAGATTCATCATTCACCTCCTCCCGGTATAGTACACGAAGGCGTTTGTTTTGATAACCCTGCGAAAACCGTGGGGGCTCGACCCTTCCTCAATTTTAAAAGAGGTGATTTTGTGCTACCCTCTTTGTTAATGCCTTCAAAACCTCGGCACATCATTAAATCCCAGCAGTTCGACCGGGCGTTGCTCGGGGAACTTTTCTCCCTCGCCGATCGGTTAGAACACGAATCAAAAGAGGCGCTCCACGGAAAGATTCTTGCTTGTCTTTTTTACGAACCGAGTACCCGTACTCGGTTTTCATTTGAAACCGCGATGTTGCGTCAAGGCGGCAGGGTCATTGTCACGGAGAATGCTCACGAGTTCTCTTCAGCCGCAAAAGGCGAGACGCTTGAGGATACTATCCGAGTTGTCGGCAACTATGCCAATGCCATCGTACTGCGACACAATAAGGAAGACGCTCCCGAGCGTGCCGCAGCGGTCTCGGCGGTTCCGATTATTAATGCCGGAGCCGGAGCCGGCCAGCATCCAACGCAGGCGCTCCTTGATTTATACACCATCAATCGTGAGTGTCACACCATTGACGGCATTTCCATCGCCCTTGCGGGAGATTTAAAATACGGAAGAACCATTCGCTCTCTTGCGTATCTTCTCGGAAAATTTAACAACGTCACCATCACCTTCATTTCTCCACCGGAGCTACGAGTCGGGGATGACATCAAGGCATACCTGAAGCGTCACCGGGTTTCATACCGGGAAGTTGGAACGCTTGAGGAAGCCATCGGAGATGTCCAGGTGCTGTATCAAACACGCATACAAAAAGAACGCTTCCCTGACCCGCTCCAATACGAAGGACTTAAAAATGTCTACCGTGTTGATCGAACGCTTGCCGAGCGTATGCAAAAAGGAGCCATTATCATGCACCCCCTGCCCCGCAACGACGAGATCGCTCGCGAAGTCGACGATATGCCGCAAGCCGCCTACTTCCGGCAAGCCCGCTATGGGCTTTTTGTTCGCATGGCGCTTTTGCGATGGGTATTTAACAGCGGCTAAGCCTGAGAAACGCCAATGAAATTGCGCGGTATTGAATTTGGCCCCTGCCTCGACGCCGCTGGTGTGCGTGGTTTTTTCGGAGAAGGATGGTGGTTCCACCATCTCCCGCTTGCAAGATTCGTGTTTAATTTTACGGGGTCAACCCGGGTCGCAAAGACCGCCACGCTCCTTCCCCATAGAGGCAACATGCCGCTTCGAGGAAAAGAGAAACGCTACGGCCCCCGAGAATTATTCCCGCGCTGTATCTGGTGGAGCTGGTCCCGAGGGATCGCTCTTAATGCCGTCGGTTTAAGCGGGCCCGGCACTCAGGAACTTTTTGCCCAAGGTCTCCTTGCCGATGAAAAAGCTCCTTTCATGATCTCGGTCATGCCCGTCAGTTATTCGCAGAAGGAGCGTTTGGAGGAATTTCAGAAATTTTGCGTACTCCTTGAACATGAGCTTCGAAAGGCTCGCCTGCCGATTGGACTTCAAATCAACCTAAGTTGCCCGAATACCAAACTTGACCCGCATGAACTCGCCCGTGAAGCCACTCTTTTCCTCGACGAGGCTTCGAGACTCAACATTCCGCTCGTGGTAAAAATCAATATTCTCGTTCCTCCCGAAGCGGCACAAAGTATCGCGCGCCACCGCGCCTGCGACGCTCTCTGCTTTAGCAATACTATCCCCTTCGGAGAACTGCCGGAAGCAATTCCGTGGAAACGCTGGTTTCCGGAAGGCTCTCCTCTTGCGCGACGAGAAGCTTCTTTTGGAGGAGGGGGTCTTTCGGGTTCTCCGCTCTTACCGCTCGTCGCGGAATACCTGCGGCAACTGCGCACCCTGGGTATTGAAAAACCTCTGAACGTAGGAGGCGGGATTCTTAGTCGGCGCGACGTGGATACCTTGGTCCAAGCGGGATTGCACCGAGGCATAGATTCCATTTTCATCGGTTCGGTTGCGATGTTACGGCCGTGGAATATCCGCTCCGTCATCCGCCGTGCACACCAACTGCTGGCCTAACTCCTACACTATGGAGACCGAAGAAAAAATCGGATGGGATGAGGAAAGCGGCTCCTATCGACTGCCCATGCCGGCGAACCTCCACGTGCACTTTCGTGAGGAGCCCGAGATGATGGAGCTCGTTATCCCGGAGACCGCGAAGCGCTACCGCTACGCTACGGCGATGCCAAACCTCGGCGCAAACCGCATCCGCACTCCCTCCCAAGCAATCGAGTATCGGAAAAAGATTCTTTCAATCGCGCATAAAACGAATCCTCATTTTGATGTGAACGTTCCGCTCTATCTGGAACCGGATACCGCACCCGAGGTGGTACGCGAAGGCTTTGAGCGCGGAGCGTGGATTGCCGCGAAACTCTATCCAAAAGCTGGAACGACCCATTCCGATTATGGACTTGATTTTAATGCACTTGGAGTACTCGACGAAGTATTTGAAGTTATGCAGGAAATCGGCATGGTACTTCTCGTGCATACCGAATTGGTACAGGAAAAAGACGGCAGCGAGATAGACCCCTTTAGGCGCGAAGAACGGGGACTCTTTATGGTCCAAGAAATTCTCAAACGCTTTCCCGATCTCAAAGTAGTGATCGAACATCTTAGTTCCAAAAAAGGAGTGGAAGTGGTGCGTGGTTGGCAGAAAAAAGGCTGCCCCGTGGAGGCAACGGTTGCGCCGCAGTATCTGGTGTGGAATCGCACGCGGCTCTTTCAGGGAGGCCTTAATCCGGCGGACTACTCTATTCCCGTGCTTAAAGAGGAGGAGGACCGACAAGCGCTTGTGAGCTTTCTCCTTGAGGGTGGCGGGTTTCTCGGCACTGACTCGGCACCGCACCCCATCAGCATAAAATCGCGCGGTCGTGGATGTCCGGGTGGAGTTTTTAATGAGCCAGTCGGACTTTCCATCTACTTTTCTCTCTTCAAAGATTCCGGCAGGGAAGGTTGGTTTGAGAAATTTGTGCGTTTCGCCTGCCAAAAGGGTCCCGCGTTTTACGGTATCCCCGCGCCCAAGGAACAGGCGCTTCTTAAAGAATCGCCCTCCAAAGTGCCTGAGCTTTTTGGAGAAGGAAGCGGAGCTATTGAACCTATGGGGGCGGGCGAAACCATACCCTGGCAAATCGAACGCCTCGCGTAGTCTCGCTTTAACCCGCCCTAGAGTGAATCGAGGAGCGGCAATATTTCTTTTCTGGGTCTTTTTATGTGACAATGAAAGCAGAGGGAGGTTCCTATGACACATCAGTGCCTCTTTGACTGCAAGACAGCGAAGAAACACAACGATCGGTGGTTCATCGACGGTGAATCAAGACCCTACTGCAGGGAAGCCTGTGCAGAATCGAGTGCGCGTATGCGTGGGATGGTGATTTGCGGTTCATGCGGCACCTTTGGGAACGGGTCTCTTCGCAGGATTCTCATGGTGGCAAAACCAAGCGGCCCGGGCCTTAAAGAACCTCAGATAAAACGGGATAGCCGACAACTTGAACTGCTCCCCTGGCCGTTCATATGACCCGTCCACTTTGTGGACGGGTCATCGTACAATATGTAATGCTCTTTCCCGACGCGCGAAGCGGTCGAGACTTTTTTATTATGGTTGGTGTTCGATATCTTTCTTCTGCTTCGGTGTGATGCCATTCGCGATGAGAAGCTTTTCAAAATCTTCCCGCTCCACCGTTTCTACTTCAACAAGCTTCGCGGCGATCGCATCGAGTGCCCCGCGGTGTTTTAGGATGACGCTCTCGGCTTTCTTGTATGCCTCATCCACAATGCGGGATACTTCCCCGTCAATTTCCGCCGATACCTTCTCCGAATACTCCCTGCCGCCAATCCCCGCCCCAAACAAGGGATGTCCGCCTTCGCTCTCAAGCGCCATGGGTCCCATTTTCTCCGACATGCCGTAGCGGGTCACCATATTCCGCGCAAGAGCGGTCAAGACTTGCAGATCACTCGAAGCGCCAGTCGTTAAATCGCCGTAGACTAATTTTTCCGCAACGTAACCCCCGAGCGACACCGCGATGTCATCGAGAAATTCGTTGCGCGATTGCATGCGTTTGTCTTCAAAGGGAAGCTTCAGCGTGTAGCCGGCGGCACGTCCGCGGCTGATGATTGAAATTTTGTGCACCGGATCGGCATACGGAAGAATCGAGGAAACAAGCGCATGTCCCGCCTCGTGGTAGGCGGTGATTTCTTTTTCCTTGGCGTTTAAAATGTGGCTCTTGCGCTCCGGGCCGAGCATCACCTTCTCAATCGAGCGGATGAGATCGTATTGGGAAATTTTCTTGCGGTTTTCTCGTGCCGCTAAAATCGCTCCCTCGTTCATAAGCGAGGAAAGATCGGCGCCGGAGAATCCCGGGGTACGCTCGGCAACGACAGAAAGTTTCACGTCCTCCGCAAAAGGCTTCTTGCGCGCATGAATTTCCAAAATCTCTTCGCGCTCCTTGCGGTCGGGAACGTCAATGGTTACCCGCCGGTCAAAGCGCCCGGGGCGCAAGAGCGCCGGGTCAAGAACATCCGGCCGGTTCGTCGCGGCAAGCACGATAACTTTTTCGTTCGGCTCAAAACCGTCAAGCTCGACGAGAATTTGATTCAGGGTCTGTTCGCGCTCGTCGTTGCCGCCGCCCACCCCCGTGCCGCGCACGCGCCCCACCGCATCAATTTCATCGACAAACACAATCGCGGGCGCCGCTTTTTTCGCCATATGGAAGAGGTCCCGCACTCTCGAAGCGCCGACACCGACAAACATCTCAACAAACTCGGAACCCGAAATCGAAAAGAAGGGAACTCCAGCTTCGCCTGCGACGGCCCGAGCGAGCAATGTTTTTCCGGTTCCCGGCGCGCCCATAAGCATCACTCCTTTCGGAATGCGCGCCCCGATATCAAGAAATTTTTTGGGATTCCGCAGAAAATCGACGATTTCGGTAAGCTCCTCTTTCGCCTCACGCGCGCCAGCAACATCTTTAAACGTTACCCGCTGATTTTTATCCGCCGGGTCAATCATCCGCGCCTTGGATTGTCCGAAGGTGAATGCCTGCATGCCGGCGCCGCGCACCTGACGGGACAAAAACCAAAGAAAGAAAACAATGAAAACGAGAGGGATAAGAAACGGGGCGAGATTGGCAAACCAAAACCGAAGGCCGCTCGGGTTTTGCACTTCGACGGAGATTTTGCTCAGTTTCTCCGGCAAAACACCGTAATTTTTAAGCGATTCTGAAAGCGGCGTATCGGTTTCTTTCTTCGATTCTTTCGCGATATCGCCAACATAGGTGAGACTGAGGATGTCTCCCTTCACGATAACAGAGACGACTTTGCCCGTATTAATATCCGCGGCAAGTTGCGAGAGTGCCACATTTTCCTTTTCCTTCTGATTCTCTGCGATAAAGGAATAAATACTGAGAAGTATCAGGAAAATAAGAATGGTGCCGGCAAGATTTGCCCAAAACTGCCGCCCGCCGGGCAAATTCCCGCCGGCTCCCTTTTTTTGGCTTTTCTCCTTGGTATTTCGTCTGAAGATATCCATGTTAGAGTGGTTATTATACACAGAAACGACACAAAGAAAAGTCCATGGCAAGTCTCACCCCGGTACCACAAACACTTCGCGTTTGGCTACGGGGCAAGTCGAAAACAGAAAAAGAATGAACTTAATAGAGAACAAAAAGGCCCGCTTTAACTATGAAATTCTCGAGACCTACGAGGCGGGTTTGGAGTTGCTTGGTTTCGAAGTGAAATCGCTCCGAGCGGGTCATGGACAACTTGAGGGCGCACATGTCGTCGTACGTGGTGGCGAAGCGTACTTGGTGGGAGCAACTATACCTCCTTACCAAACCGGCAATACCCCGAAAGAGTATGACCCGGCGCGAACACGGCGGCTCTTACTTACCAAAAAAGAACTCGGTGAGCTCGCCCAGTATGAAAATAAGAAAGGCTTGACAATAGTGCCCCTTTCAGTATATAATAAAAATTCACGGTTAAAACTCTCGGCGGCGGTTGCTCGCGGCAAGAAAAAATACGATAAGCGCGAGGTACTCAAGAAGCGCGATACCGAGCGAGAAATTCGGCGAACATTGAAAACAGAATAATCGATTGCGAAAAGTGGGTTTATTTGGGAGAAACAAATGTCGGCTAAGAAAGTTGCGAAGCAAATTGCCGAGCAGTTTGCAAACACTGCAACCAAGGTACTCGCTACCAAGGCTGCGAGGTCTCAGCGAGAAAAAGCTCTGAGACGTCTTACAGACAAACTCGTAAGAAAAAAGAAAACCTACCACTAGGGTGACTGCGGTCACCCCTCACTTTTCGCAATCGATGCGAATACAAATTTTGGGGATGCCAGGCATCGACAAGGAATATTTTTCAGTTGTGCAGGTGAAGCTGGAGTAACTTCTTAAACTGCTCCACACCGATACATGCAAACGCATTATCGAAAGTGAAAGCTGGTTTTGCGGCACTGTTCGCACAGCCTGCTTACGCTGTAGCCTAATTTTTTAGACTACCATCTCGGCAGAGACTGCCTGACTATTTGCCAGAGGTGTTATATCGTCAGGATAAGATATGGCGCATGCTCGGCGCCATGTACGAAAATCAAGAGCTCGAGGGACTGCGATTTGGTTTGTTTTTAACGCAGTGTCTTTAAAACACAAAGCACACTAAACTTGTAGATTCATCTGAAAACCTTTCTTGCACGGCGGTTCGACTCCGCCCAT
>MFLV01000022.1:0-2473 GCA_001781435.1 Candidatus Kaiserbacteria bacterium RIFCSPLOWO2_01_FULL_51_21 | reverse complement strand
GAGCTTGCGAAGGAGCCGAGACGGGCTCGAGAGTACTTATGAGCGAAGCGAATTAGTAACTCGTGAGGCGACTCCGCCCATCTCCACAAAATTAACGAGCCGTAATCGGCGACTATAATTTTGTAGGATGCCGACATTCATATGTCGGCGCCACAAAATAAATCGCGAGTGGCTCCACATACATATTATTCACGTTCTTCCATATCGCGTAATGCGCGTCATTACGGATTGGAGGTTCTATTTTGATTGCGCCAAGTTTCCGAAACACTAGCCTATAAGAACCCCTATCAAAAAACAAAACGGGCCTTGGATGGGCCTCGGAGTAACGCGGATAAAGAAAAGAGGTGGCACTACCGCACGCTCTCATAAACTCTATCGCTTGTGCCTTTGCTAAAAACAATCTGCCATAGCTGAATCCGTCTCGACTTGAAAGCGCCAGCAAAACTGTTGAAGTAGTATCTAAACATTCGATAAAAAGTTTCTGAATAACGGTTTTCTATGTTCGTCCAATTCTTTTGAAAATTGGCATCCCACGCTCGCAAAGTGTCGTGGTAATAAGGCCCGAAGTTGTGCAAGTCTTCCATTACAAAAATTCCCTCGCTCGCCTTGGCCAGTTGCTTTGCAGATGGAAGCATCCCATTCGGAAAAATGTACTTATCTGACCATGGATTTCCACTGGTCGAAGTCACGTTTTGACCTATGGTGTGCAAAAGGAAAAGTCCATCGTCTCCTAAAGATTCATTTACTATCTCCATCACTCTCCTGTAGTTTTTATAACCGACATGCTCGATCATCCCAATCATCGTAATTTTGTCGAACTTTTCTCCAGACAAATCCCTATAATCCATTTTTCGGATCTCGACTGGCAACCCAGCAACGTATTGGCGCGCATACTTCAGTTGCTCGTCCGAAATGGTAATACCAACAACTCGACACTTGTACTTTTCAGCAGCAAATTTTGCAAAACCACCCCAACCACAACCGATGTCAAGCAGATTGTCGCCCTGTTTTAATTGAAGCTTTCTGCAAATGAGGTCGAGTTTCTTTTCTTGTGCCTCGTTCAGATTATCTGTTTCGAGAAAATACCCGCAGGTATATTGATTGTATGGGTCTAAAAATGATAGGTACAAATCATTGCCGAGGTCGTAATGCCGTTCAATGACTTCTTTAGCACGGATCCTCGACTGTAAATTCAAGAGAGTCGCCTTTACGGTTAATAAAACAAGCGGAAGTGTTTTCGCGTTAGCATATTGCCCTGATCGTAATATTTTTTCGATAAATAAATCGACTCGCTCGCAGTCCCACCATTTTTCCATATAGGCTTCTCCCAATCCAAATGATCCATAAACCAACACACGTCGGTACAATCTTTCGTCGTGCACTTGGATATCCCACGGGTGATCGCCATTTATTTCTACACCTGCCTTTTTCAAAATGTTTTGAACCACTTCTTTCTCATTAAACATAAGCAAATATTACCTCGGATACGCCTTCAATTTTAGGGGGTTCTAACTTCGGTCAGTGAACTGGTCTAGACAACCCTTTCTCCACATGTTTTTGCAAATTCTACAAAAGCTTTTATATACGTCATATTTTCGTTTTCCTCCAAAGAGGTTCTCCTTCGACAAGCTCAGGATAAATAACGTCATTCATTGAGACTCCACTGATATAGAACAATGTAGAAGAATAAAATCTTCCTTCCCGTTGTTTGCGCACAGTGTCAAAAAACAGACTGACGGCTTGACCATCAGTCTGTTTTTTCATTCCCGGAAACTATTACTGGAAAAGTCTCACAAACCACCCAAAGAGACTGAACTTGCTTTCGTTCGTCTGGATAAAGTTCAAGGTGTTTGTGTTCACTTCCTCAAGGGCCTTGATTTGCGCATCCAGGACAACTTTCACCACGTCGTCTGTCGCTCGCTCCTTCGCTTTCGTCAGACGGTCAATGCTGTTTTGAGTAGTAACCACTTCGCTTCTGAGTGCGCCGATATTTTTATAATCCGTACCGATGAGAAATGTCTTGAGTCCGCCTCGTACTTCAATCGCTTCCTTTGCTTTTGTAACGTGCTCGTTTGATACTTCTTGCTCTTGCGCAACGGCGAGAATCTCCCCACCGATATTATTGTCTTTACCCGCAAGATCAACGAGCGCTTGCACGGTTTCGGCAACCTTGCTTCTCTGCTCCTCGCTCACCTCCTTGCCCTTGTCACTCTGCGCCAACGCAACGGAAGCAGAGAAAGCAACGAGCAGAAGCGAGAGAGTGGCCGCAGTAAAAACATTTCTTGTTCTCATATACACATTGATTATACTAATAATATTACTTATTTCTTCCCTTGCCTCCGGTTGGAGAACTGAAATAGTCGCTTAATCCATTTACCTGTAACTGTACCTCTCGGTCAATGCGATTTTCAAGAGTATAAACGCCTGTTTTGCATTGCGAGCTTACCTCGGTATCGGTAAGCTGGCCTTTGGA
>MFLV01000021.1 GCA_001781435.1 Candidatus Kaiserbacteria bacterium RIFCSPLOWO2_01_FULL_51_21 | reverse complement strand
ATTGCAATGGTAACGCAAATTGCGACCGAGACCCGCCTGACACTCTACGATGGCATTACCACGGAGGAACTCGACCAGGCAACGATAAATGCAGCGGTCCAAAATATCAAAGAAGACATTGAATATGACAGAGCGGCGACCCGTCTCCTTTTAAAAACTGTCTATCGCAAGGTTCTTGGAGATTATGATAAGGATAATCCTGAAGAATTAGCCAAAAAACATCGGGATGGTTTTCTCTCTTACATACAAGAAGGAGTTACAGAAGGGAAACTGCATCCCATGATGGCGAAGAACTATAATCTTTCCCTGCTCGCGGACACACTCGATATTGAACGGGACGAATTGTTTCAATATGCAGGACTTGATTCGCTCCTGAATCGTTACGCGATTAAGAACAATAAACAGGAACCACTTGAAACCCCGCAATATTTTTTCATGCGTGTTGCGATGGGGCTTGCGTATCATGAAGAAAACCCGACGCAGTGGGCGAAGCGTTTCTATCACAAAATGTCGAAGCACGAATATATCGCCGGCGGTTCAACGAATTTAGGAGCGGGAACGACACGGCCGGCACTCTCGAATTGCTATCTTCTTGAGATGCATGACGATATGGCGCATATCGCAAAATCTGTCGCCGATGTGATGCTCCTTTCAAAAGGTTCTGGCGGCATTGGCGCTTCGGTCACGAAGTTGCGCGCCGCGGGTTCCCCGCTTCGTTCGAGTAACGGCACCTCAACAGGCCCGACGCCCTTTGCGAAGATCATGGACACCGCAATCCGTGCCATTCAGCGCGGCGGCAAGAAAAAAGCTGCTCTTGCCTTTTACATGGAGAACTGGCACCTTGATTTCCCCGAATACTTGGAGTGGAAACACAATGCCGGAGACGACTATCTTCGGATGCGCACCGCGAACACCGCCGCATTTCTCTCGGATGAATTTATGAAGCGGGTGGAGCGGGGCGAGCCGTGGTACATGTTTGACCCGGTGGAAACGCCTGACCTGTGTGAACTTTATGGTGAGGCGTTCAGTAAGCGCTACGGGGAGTACTGCAAGCTTGCCGAGGAGGGGAAGCTGAGAACCTTTAAGAAAGTGCCGGCGACCGAGCAATTTAGGCAGATGTTGGTTGCTCTCCAGACCACGGCACACCCCTGGCTTGTTTGGAAAGACACCATTAATCTGAGGGCCCTCAACAACAACACCGGCACCATTCATATGTCGAATCTCTGCACGGAGATTTGTCTCCCGCAGGATAAGGATAATATCGCTGTTTGCAATCTCGTCTCTCTCAACTTGGTGGCGCATGTGAATTTTAAGGAAGTGAATTGGGGCAAGCTCGAAGAATCGGTGCGCCTCGCGGTACGCCAACTAGACAATCTCATCGACATTAATGAGCTTCCCATTCCGGAAGCGGTTCGTTCTGACCGGGAGAACCGCGCGATCGGACTTGGGGTGATGGGATTTGCCGATGCCATCGAACAGCTCGGTATGGCATATGATTCCGAGCCGGCGTGGGATTTTGCCGACCGCATTTTTGAATTTGTAAGCTACATTGCAATCGATGAAAGCGCGAATCTTGCTCTCTCCCGCGGCGCGTATAAAAATTTCCAGGGCTCGGAATGGTCCAAAGGCAAGGTTCCTGTCGACACACTGCTTAGGGTGGAACAGGAGCGCGGTGGAGCGCTTTCAGTGGTGAAGGAAAGCAGACATCGCGGGCTTGATTGGAGTGTGCTCCGGGCGAAGGTCGCGAAAGGAATGCGCAACTCGACACTTATGGCCGTTGCGCCGAATGCCAATATTGGGCTGGTTGCCGGCACGACACCCGGCATTGATCCGCGGTTCGCGCAGGTATTTTCGCGCAACAAGATTTCGGGAAAGTATTTGGATGTGAACCACAATCTTGTGAAAGATCTTAAGAATATGGGGTTATGGGAGAGAGTGCGTGACCGTATCATCGAAGCGCAGGGGGACATCAGCGGCATCGAGGGAATTCCGCAACACATCAAAGATATCTATAAAACATCTTTTACCACCTCGCCGTATGCCTTTATCGAAGTTGCGGCTCGGGCGCAGAAATGGGTTGATCAGGCGCTCTCGCGCAACATGTATCTTGAATCGCGGGACATTGATGAAACCATGAAGGTGTACAGTACTGCCTGGCGCAAAGGTCTCAAGAGCACCTATTATCTTCACATGAAGCCGCGCCACAGCGCCGAGCAGAGCACCGTTTCAGTCAATAAATCACAACAGCTCGGCAAGATCGGTTTTGCGGCGATTCCTCGGAAGGGTACCCTCGCGCCCCAGCCGTTTGCCGCACCTCTCCAAAAAACGATTGAAATGCCGACTCGCGCCATTGCTCCCGCGGCTCAACCGGTGGAAGTAGCAATCTCTTCTGCGGTCACGCTTGCCGGTGCAATTCCTGGAAAGCCCGCGGTAGAGAGTCCTCCCGAGTATACGCCGGGCATTGTCATTGAAAAGCCGAGCGTTGATCCGGTTCCCGTGCAGCCGATAACCATACAAAAGTCGAATACGGGGCAAACCTGTCCCATCGACCCGGCAGAGCGTGAGCAGTGCGACAGCTGTCAGTGATCGAAGAACGAAATACGAATTAAGAATTACGAATCATGCAAAAAATGCTACACTGTAATTTCCCTTATTTTTATTCGCACTTCGTAATTCGTATCTCGCAATTCTAACTTTATGCTTGTCGGCAAAGCTTCTCCTGAAGACATGAATCTGCACCCCTTCCGCTATAAATGGGCATATGATCTTTATATGCAAGCAGTTCGCAACACCTGGTTCCCGCATGAGATTGCCTTAAAGGAAGACCTGGAAGATTGGGCGAAGATGACGGACGACGAACGTCACGCAGTCACCTTTCTCATGGGTTTTTTCAACCCGGCGGAGCTTATCGTCAACCGCTCGATTGCGCTCGGCATTTATCCGTACCTAAAGTCTCCGGAATGCCATCTCTATTTAGCGAAGCAGATGTGGGAAGAAGCGAACCACTGCGTGGCATTCGAGTATGTGCTTGAGACGTTTCCCTTTGACCGCGAAAAAATCTACGAACTCCATCTTGAAACACCTTCGATGCAGGCGAAGGAAGATTACATTATGCGCTATATGAAACGTATGACCGAGGATAGCCTTGATGTCTCAACAATTGAAGGCAAAAAAGATTTTCTTCGCAACCTTGTATCGACGAATATCGTCATGGAGGGCATTTGGTTCTATTCGGGTTTTATGGTGGCGCTCTCTTTCCGTCAGCGCAATCAGCTTCGCAACTTCGGCTCCATGATTAATTGGGTCATACGCGACGAGTCGCTCCACCTTAAGTTCGGCATTAATCTGGTACACGGAATCTTAGAGGAAACCCCGGAGCTTCTCACAGAGGAATTTGCCGATGAAATTCGCAATTTGATTATTGAAGGAGTGAATCTTGAGGTCGCCTACAACAAAGATCTTTTTCCGGTTGGTATTCTTGGCTTAAACGCAGATTACGTAAATCAGTATGTGCAGTATGTCACCGATCGCCGTCTTGAGGAGCTTGGGTTTCCAAAACACTACGGAGCCACCAATCCGGCAAAGTGGATGGGTGCGGCAACCGATGTATTTGAATTAGTTAATTTCTTTGAAGCCCAAAATACGAGCTATGAAGTGGATGGTCACGCGAGCGAAAAAAAGGAAAAGAAGGATACAAAAGAAACAATAGGACTGCCGGCGACAGTAAGCGAGTGAGGATACCACAACCTGACGGTCGTGGTATCCTCACTCCAGGAAATCTTGGTTCTCAACTCTCGCCCTTTCTGCAGAAAATATAAAAGCGGAACCACCCCGCTGTTTGGGTTAGCTCTTCGAGTCCGAAGACTCTTCAGACGTTCGTCCCGAGGACTCAGTCCCGAGGGAGTCTGAACGACTTAACGGCCACAGCGCTCAAACGGCGGGGTGGTGGACCTGTTGCAATTTTTTCATTTTGTGCTAAAATGAACAATAGCGTGCGCCGGATAGTTGCTGCCAATTTTGTCCACCGCAGGTGATTACAAAATTGAACATCCCGAGAGAAGGCGAGGGATAGCCCCTCGTCGCCCTTTGGGCTCGCTCGGGGTACTCGATTTTGCGCCACCTCTGGTGGGCAAAATCGGTAGAGGAAAGTCCGAACACTTCCTTTGAAAAGAGGAGAAGGGTAGTGGGTAACTCCCACACGGAGCAATCCGCGAGGTGCGAACAGTGACGCTTGCAAACGAAAGTGCGCGAGCATCCTGAAAGGTCTACGACTCGTAGAGTCTACGACCTGTGAGGGATGATACTTTGTATAAACTTGGGGCTTGCCCTGAGCGAAGTCAAAGGGTGAAACGGCTAAATCCTTACTCGAGTGCAAGGTCGTGACTGCCAATTTTGTTCACCGCAGGTGATTACAAAATTGAGCATCCCGAGTGAAGCGAGGGATAGCCCCTCGTCGCCCGTTGGGCTCGCTCGGGGTACTCGATTTTGCGCCACCTCCGGTGGGCAAAATCGGTAGTAGTACCGCTTGATCCGCCTGGTGACAGGCGAGACAGATAAATAGCTATCCCCCATAAGATAGAGATCACTATCTCACGGGGACAGAATTCGGCTTATAGGCGCAAGCTTCAAACATGACAAAACCCGCGAAAGCGGGTTTTGTCTATGTTAAGAAGTGAACAACCTGTCTGTTGTCTTCCTTTGCCCGATTTTGGTATACTTATATTTACTATGGAAATTCTTCAGAAAAACACTACAGAAGAGGTCTTGGGTGAGGCAATGGTTTCTGAAAAGCGCAACTTTGAAATGGCAGTTCTCACGGTTCTCGTATTTCTGCTTCCCTTATTCTTTATTCCGTATTCAACGGTCGGTATCCCATTTGGCAAAATAATCCTTCTTTCCATCGGGGTTTTCAGTGTTTTTTCTATGATGTTGCTGCGGGAATTACGAAGCGGCGTACTTTCGTTCCCGGCGAGCCTTTTGATGCCTGCCGGTCTTCTTGTCCCGCTTGCCTACCTTGCTTCGGCGCTTATGGCACCCTCTCTTCAGCTTTCATTTTTAGGGCAAGGGTTTGAGGGGGATACTGTATTTACCGTTTTTCTTTTATTTCTTCTGTTTCTACTCACTGCTTCTTCCTGCCGGACAAAGGGCAACGCCGCATATGTTTTCGTGGCTCTTATTGCATCATTCACGTTGCTGGCGCTATTTCATGTTACCCGTTTTCTTATGGGGACTGATGTTTTTTCCTTCGGCATCTTTACTTCAGATGTTTCAAGCCCAATAGGTAAGTGGAATGATCTCGGAATCTTCTGTGGCCTTATAATTATTGTCTCTTGGTTTGTTTTGGAGCGGCTCTCGGTTCGGGGCATATTTGCGTGGGCATTGTGGGCAACACTCGCGCTGTCTCTTTTCTTTCTTGCCGTTATCAACTTCATACTTGTGTGGATTGCTCTTGGCTCCATTGCGGCGCTCTTGCTTACGCATGCACTTTTTTTCCGTCGCTTTAATTTCCTGCATCACCAAACGAGTGAACAGAGAAAGGTGCGGCGAATACCCTTCATAACACTCGTTATTTTTGTAGTTTCCATGGTAATCGTTGTTGATGCGCAGGTGCCGGGGTTGTTTGGGAAGGAAAGACCGCTTATCGGCAGTATTCTATTTAACGCCTTTCAGTTCTCACAGCTTGAGGCGCGCCCGTCATGGGCGACAACCTATATGATCGGGAAGGAGGTGTATAAAGATTCTCCCGTTCTTGGTTCGGGTCCCAATACATTCACGCAAGATTGGCTTTTGCACAAGCCTTCGACGATTAATCAGACTATCTTTTGGAATACGCCTTTTTCTTCGGGTATTGGCTTTATTCCAACGGCATTTATTACTACCGGTATCATGGGGAGCCTTGCGTGGATTTTCTTTTTCATGATTTTCCTCTATACGGGAATCCGCACCCTCCGCGGCAATTATGAAGATTCGTTACTGAGTTTCTTTGCCGTGGCTTCATTTTTCATTGCTGCATTCTTGTGGTTTTTTGGTATTTTTTACACACCAAGCACCGCACTCCTAGTCCTTGCCGCTATTTTTTCCGGCATATGGGTTGCTTCTCTTGTTCAAGGAGGGACACTTCAGATGCACACCGTCACCCTTGCCGCGCATCCACGCACCGGATTCGTTGTCTCTCTTGTTCTCGTCGCACTTCTTATCATCAGTTTGGTCTGCGCATACGCAGTCGGCAGGAAATTTATCTCGTCGTTTTACTTTGATCGCGCGGCGGCGGCAGTAGGCGCTCAAAATCTTGATGAGGCAAGCGGCATCATGGACCG
>MFLV01000020.1 GCA_001781435.1 Candidatus Kaiserbacteria bacterium RIFCSPLOWO2_01_FULL_51_21 | reverse complement strand
CTTGTACACAGGATTCCGCCAGCTTCTCGCTCGCCGCCTTTCGTTCTATGTCGAGTAAAAGAAAGCGCGAGGCGATGCCGCGCTGGCTTACACTGACCACAGCGTAAAAAAGAACAAATGAAATAATGAGGATAGAGATGAGGGCGATAAAACCGGATTGAGAGCCTGTGGCCTGTAGTCTACGACTTATAGGTTTCATAATGTTTGGGACGTAAAAAAACGAGAGATCAGAAGTGCAGGTATTTGCGGACAGGACCGACGTGTTTACCATTCGCGTCGAACTCGAGCTCTATGTAGCGAGGCACGCCGAGCGCCGGCGCTATATGCCCTACTCTAAAATTCGTGACCGTGACGCGCGAGGCCGTTATCGGGACACCGTCTACCTCAATCGCATCACCATTCTGTGCAATAATGACGGTACCGCTCGGGAATCTGTTGACGATGAGAGTATCACCACTTTCCCCTTCTGAAGGAACAGCAATAGGTACGGGTGAGGAAACCGATGAGAGCGCGAAGAAAACTTTGCGCAAAATAAAAAGAGCCTCTCCTTCGGCAGTGACACTTTTTGAGATGCTATCCGCGCCGCTCATGAGCGGATAGACGGTCCCGAGTATACCCGCCAAAATCAAGCCGGAGAGGCCGATGTATATTATCGTCTCTAAGAGGGTGAACCCCTTACCACTTTTTTTAGAAAAGTGGTAAGGGGTGGACCCGGCGCCACTTTTACCCGCCGCAAAGGTCGCACTTAATTGGCCTCGCTTATAGCGGGCAGGTGGTCGATTGATCATAGATAACGCGTATTTCAGCGTTGCTTCCGTTGGAGAGAAAGACAAAATTACTGTCCATATCGATGCCGGTTGTGTTTTCAGCAAAATTGAGAGCGGAGCAGGTGGATTGGAGTTTAATGTCAAACGGATCCAAGACATTCCATACCTGAAGTCCGTTTGTCGGGTTGTCGAGGGCAATGAAAGCAATGTTTCCTCGCACGACAATCCCCTCATTGTCTGTGTTTCCGCTTATCCCGAGGTTGGCAGAATCAAACAGTGTCACATTCGCTTGGTCAGCGATATTCAAAACGTAGAAATCGTGCGGGGGGGCTGCATCGAACTGTCCTCTGCTCAAACCCAGATACACTCTATCACCGAGGACATATATTCCTCCGCCATTTTGATCACTTGATGTATTGAATTTCATGTTTGTGGCTCCTGGCACATCTTCACAATCCCTAAAAAGCAACGGGTCAGTCAGATCGGACACATTCACGATGCAGAGCTCGCTCTGATTGTCGGATGTCGCGAGGTAGGCGTAATCACCGTGCACAAAAATATCGTAGACACTGGTTGTAAGTTCAAGGCCGCCGCCGATCTCCGCCCAGTTTGCTGGATTTGGATCAGAGACATCAAACACATGGAGCTCTGGACCAGCTGTTTCCCTCGTACCGATATATACGCGGCCGTTGCGATAATATACGCTTATTCCCTGCGGGAAGGAGCCGAACGGGTCGACGCCGGCGAGCTGCCACTTCGCGGTGAGGATTGGGTTCACCGGATTACTAACATCGATGACCATAAATTGTGCCGTCGTCGAGGCGCTCGCCGCGTATGCGTAATTGCCCGCTACATCAACCGCAAGAAGTCCTTCTGCTCCGTCTATATCAATATCTAGTTCTCCTCTTTGAGTAAGCATTACAGCGACGGAATCAAACTCAAAAATAAAGAAGTCTTTTTTGTTGGATGCGTTCGGATTTGTCACGAGATAGACGAAATCGCCATTAGCGTCAATGTCCGTCGCATCGGACTGACCGCTAATATTCGTTGTGACGAGACTCGCCGGATCATCCCACTCGCCGGGAGGAATCGGATCGCAGTCCCCGCCCAAAGCTACAGCCTCCGCGACGTTTGCCACGAGGGTCCTGAGACCAATACCCTGGCCGCGATAATTCTCCGATTGCCAGGAGTTGCCGCTTGCAACATGCTTGATGCATGGCGATATGTCAGAGAGAGTATTCGTTTCAGAGTAAAAAGAATCACTCCTCCAGGGAGTAGCCACGGCGCTCCAGTCGGCTGTCGTTGAGGCAATCGCGTCTTCGACTTGAGAAACCATCTTGTAGAGACCAGTGTTCGTGAGAGCAGTATCGAGTCCGGCTGTCTGCGCGCCGAAGGAGATGATGGTTGCCCCGGAGATAAATACGACTCCTATAGCCATAGCGATAAGCAACTCGAGGGTGGCAATACCCCTTGTGCGGTTTTTAGTGTGTAGCGCGCAGGATTTTGGTTTCATATCTTCAAGACCGTATTAGCATAATCTCCCTTACCATTCAATACGACCACGAGCGTTTATCTCAACGGAATCCGATTGTACGCCATCTGAGAACGTGATGGTGCCGACGCTCGCCGGGAGGGCGTTTCCGGACAACTGCTCGAAAATAATATTTTCCGGACCGGAAACCGCGATACCTGTAGTGCGACCGATTGGCTGGTTATCGGGATCGGACGGGTTGTACGATGTTCCTTCAAAAAGAATGAATGTATCCGCTTCGGCGCGCACGCCGTGAGCCAACTGGTTGACATTCGCAAGCGCCCGAGCACGAGCGCCAGAAAGAAGTGTGACGTAGAGATCACGCTCGCTTCCAACCGATGAGCGGCCGATGGCATCAAGACCGATGATTGCCCCAAATGCCGCGATGAGGGCGACAACACCGACCACGACAAGTATCTCAATCGCGGTAAAGCCAGCGGCGCTTTTTTTAACGGGGAGAGAGATGTTGTGTAATCCCATAAATCGGCGTAATAACGGAAACCGCAATAAGTCCGACCAAAACGCCCATCACAATCATCAAAATCGGCTCTATCAGGCTCGAGAGATTGCGGGTGAGGTCATCCACTTCTTTTTCATACATGTCGGCGAGCGTGAGAAGCGTTTCGGGAAGATTTCCCGTCGTCTCGCCAATGGCAATCATATGTGCGAGCGTTGGGGGGTAGTAGCGCGAATGCGCTTCCAGATGAGTCGAAATGCGTTTACCGTGGAGCACCAATTCGCCGATGCGACGATAGTCCGCGCGATAGACGCGGTTGACCGTGCCTCCCACAATGACTTCAAGCGCTTCGATACTTGTCATCCCGCTTTTGAGAAGAATGCCGAGCATGCGGGCAAAGTTGGTCATGTTGTAGGAGCGGATGAGGGTGCCGGCAATGGGAAGTGCAAGCAAGGTGCGGTCAACCACATAGCGGAACCCCTCGGTTCTTTGATAGAGAACCGCGGCGCCGATGCCGCCGACGATAAGAGCAAATAAGGTATAGAGCCCATAGGAATGGAGATATACAGAAACAGCGATAAGCACGCGTGTCGTGAGCGGCAGATCAACATTCAGACTTTGAAAAATCGGCATGATCTTCGGAAAGATGTAGGCGGTGAGAAGTGTCGAGACGCCTAAGGTTGCCACGGTGATGAATGCCGGATAGAGAAGCGCGCCTAGCACTTTTTTGCGAAGTGCGGTTCGTTTTTCAAGCTCTTCCGCAAGATAGGCAAGATTTTCCGAAAGGGTACCGCTCATTTCGCCGACGCGAATGACACTGATGCCGAAATCGCCGAAGAGTCGCTTGGTGCGCCCAAGGCTTGTGTGAAGGTACTGTCCGTTCTCGACATCTTTGATGAGTTGGTTATAAATCGCACGGCTCCCGCGCGTGCGCGCTTGTTTCTGCATGATGGAGAGCCCGTCGATAAGCGGAGCGCCGGCACGCACCATAAATGAAAGCCGCTTCGCGAAAAGCATCTGCTCGCGAAGCGACAGACGGAAAAATCTCCCCTGAAATGAGAGAGAAAACGCGCTCGGCCCACCCGCGGCCTTAGCCTGTGCCGGTGTTTTATTTTTATTCGCGAATAACGCGGAAGACTTCCTCAACGGTCGTAAGTCCTGCACGCGCTTTAAGAAAGGCATCATAAAGCATTGTAGTCATACCATTTTTAATCGCAATCGTTTCTATTTCCCGTGCCGAGGCTTTGCGGACAATTGCGTCGCGAATCTCATCATCGACGATGAGCACCTCATTCACGCAGATGCGGCCGTGGTACCCGGTGTTGGCGCATGCCTCGCACCCATTTCCTTTTGAAAATTTTCCTCCGGGGCCGACTCCTGCCTCGCCGAGCACCCGCCGCACGCTCTCCTGCTCGGCGTCTGTGATTTTCACCCTACTCTGGCAGTGCTCGCAAATTTTACGCACGAGGCGCTGGCCCACAACTGCCGTAACGGTCGAAGCAATGAGATAAGGCTCGATTTTCATATCAAGAAGGCGCGGCAGAGTAGTGGCGGTGTCCGACGTGTGAAGAGTTGAAAAGATGAGGTGGCCGGTGAGCGCGGCGTTCACCGCAATGGCTGCGGTGTCGGCATCGCGAATTTCGCCGACCATGATGATGTTTGGGTCCTGCCGGAGTATGGAGCGAAGGCCCTGCGCAAAGGTGAGGCCCGTGCGCGGGTTTACCTGGATCTGCTCGATATCCTCAATAGCGTATTCAATCGGGTCTTCAATCGTGACGATGGAAATGTCAGGCGTATTCAAAAGTTTGACGAGTGTGTAGAGCGTCGTGGTTTTTCCTGAGCCGGTCGGGCCGGTCGCAAGTACCATGCCGTTCGGCGTGCGAACGGCGCGAAGAATTTTTTCTCGGTCGGACTCGCGGAATCCAAGACTCTCGAGCGTGTACTGTGCCGAGGTGTCGGCAAGAAGGCGAAGCACGGCATTCTCGCCGTGGTAGGTTGGCGCAATAGAGACGCGCACATCGAGAGGTGCGCCGCTCTGGCCTCCGTCCATACGGAAACGGCCGTCTTGCGCGGACTGGTGTTCGTCGGTGCGCAGTCCCGCGAGCACCTTGACGCGGGAAATGACCTCGTTGTGGATATTTTTTGGAAGAGAGAAATTTTCGTGGAGGACGCCGTCAATGCGCATGCGCACGCGGAGTTTCCCGTGCGCCGGGTCGATGTGGACATCCGAGGCGCGAACCGCGTGGGCATATTGAAGGATGTGGCGCACGAGGTCAACAATGGAAAGCGCGTTTCCTTTTTTTATCTCCTCCCGAATGGCTGTTTCCGTTGGCATGGGTTTTAGCGGTATTTTCTACCACTGAGAATAACGCTAACTCTAACACAAGTTTCAAAAAATGACAAGGAAGCGCGTCCGGCTGACCGCCCCCTGGTATATCTACTCCACGGCGATGATTCCGCCGGTTGTAATGTCTATATATACCTTGGTGAGGACCGCCCCCTTAGTGCCTGCCACTTGCCAGACCTGCTTGTTTTGACGGGTAACCGTCTGAATGGAGAGCGCAACATCAACATACTTCCCTTGGAGCACGGCAGAAATCGCATCCGCCGCGGAAAATGTGATGTCGCTCGTTTTTTCGTTTATCGGAATGACGCGAATCACCGCTCCCAAAAGATCAAACTGGATTCCGTTAGGGTATGAAAATCCCGCTTTGAGAGTCCTGTTTTCATCCATTCCCCACCCCTGCTCAAAATCGGTCAACCCGTTGAACAGTTCGGTTGTGCCACCATGCGTTTGCACCGTCCTGATATCATGCTCTGTTTTTACCCTCACCACAGGAAAGAAAATAAAAGAGCCATCCC
Source organism: Candidatus Kaiserbacteria bacterium RIFCSPLOWO2_01_FULL_51_21 (assembly GCA_001781435.1). GTDB lineage: Bacteria > Patescibacteriota > Minisyncoccia > Phycocordibacterales > 2-01-FULL-51-21 > 2-01-FULL-51-21. Next base: position 509 of record MFLV01000020.1, on the reverse strand, counting down.
TTGCTTGACGGAGCGCCTGTGAAGAAAAACTGGTAAGAGTAACTGCCGATGTCTTTCCTTTTACGACCACGAGATTTATAGTGAACGTAAGTTTTTGTGACGGTATATACGCTTCGACTCTTGGCAAGCCGCTTTTTTGTACCAAGACAACTTTTTCAATAGTAAAACGCAACCCGGTGTACGTGCCGGGAGCGAGCCCCACGTCGGCAAACAGCTCTTTGAGCGACTTTTGATACAGATTGGCGAGGTCAAACTGATGCGTGGTTTTTAAAACGCTCACCCAGCCGGTCTTGGAGTTCTGAACCGACACATCACTTACCGTGAGAAGCACGGATTGAAACAAATCGAGAGGTGCGGTTTCATCAGTCATGATAAACAAGGCCCGGCCGGTGCCTACAGCCCCAGCTACTTTAGGAGCGGTCCCCGAGACGCTTCCTCCTGCGGGCTTAAGAGGCACACTCGTTTCCTTGCTTGCCGTTGTTGTAGCGATATCATCCTGCGGTGTCTCT
>MFLV01000019.1:2987-6379 GCA_001781435.1 Candidatus Kaiserbacteria bacterium RIFCSPLOWO2_01_FULL_51_21 | reverse complement strand
TGGGCGACGAAGTATCTTTCAAGATTTTGAATCTCGAAAGTAAAAGTCCGGTTGCCCTTCTGCAGCTTAGCGCTAAGAAAGACGGCCCGAAATTCTCTCAAGCGCGTCTTTCCGATCCAGGGGGGCTTAAGCTCGGGCAGAGCGTTATTGCCCTTTCGGGGGAAAGTCGAACCGAGGTCGCCATCGGCATAGTATCGGGATTCGAGCGGGAAAACGAAAGTGCCACGTCGACCATTACGATTATCCAATCAAATATCGAGGGAAGCGGAGTGCTTCCGGGAAGTCCGCTCATTAATATTTTCGGAGAGGTGATTGGCATCCGCACCCTCTCAGTGCCAGCAAGAGGGAGCTCCTATATCCCAAGCTTGTTTATAGCGGCAGAACTCCGCTCTTCTCTCCAAGCATCAACAACGCAAAGTATCCATTAGACATATATGCCACCTTTTCACAATTTCACCACAAAAGCAAAGGAGGCGATTCGCCGCGCACATGAACTTGCGATTGAGCGCGGGCAAAATCACGTAAATACGCTCCATCTCCTGACCGCACTGGTGCTTCAGGAGGAGAGTATGGTTTTTTCCATTCTCGAAAAACTCGAAGTTGATACCGCACTTCTCACCGACTCTCTCCTTGAAGCCATCGAAGCTCGCGAAGGCTCTGCAGTACTCTCGCCCTCCTACCAACTCTATCTCACACCGGAGTTAGCGCAGGTACTTGAGAGCTCCACTAAAATTGCCCAGAGCTTTAATGACCCGTTTGTTTCAACTGAGCACCTCTTTCTCTCAATCCTCGATCACCCTGGTCCGGCGCGTGAGACCATTTCGCGCTTTCGCCTCGACCGGCACGGGGTTTCCCAGGTGCTTTCAGAGATGAAAGCGAGCAAGGTTACCGATGTCGGAGTGCCAAAGCGCGGAAGGATGCTTTCAAAGTTTACCCGATCGCTGACCAAGCTTGCGGCGGAAAATAAACTTGATCCGGTTATTGGGCGGGATCGTGAGATAAATCGCATCATCCAAATTCTCTCGCGCCGGACTAAAAATAACCCAATACTTATCGGAGAGGCGGGAGTCGGCAAAACCGCGATTGCGGAAGGACTTGCGGAGAGGATGAGCGCGGGAGAAGTGCCCGAGTCTCTTAAAGAAAAAGAGCTGGTACTTCTTGATTTAGGGCTTCTTATTGCCGGCACCAAGTACCGCGGTGAATTTGAGGAACGGTTGAAGAACTTAATGAAGGAAATAGAGCGCACTGAAGGAAGAGTCATCCTCTTCATTGATGAGATTCATACGCTTGTTGGCGCCGGCGCCGCTGAGGGAGCCATGGATGCGTCAAATATGATGAAGCCTGCATTGGCGCGAGGGGAACTTCGGGTCATTGGGGCGACAACCTTGAAGGAATATCAAAAACACATTGAGCGGGATCCTGCTTTGACCCGTCGGTTCCAGCCGGTGCATGTGCAAGAGCCCTCAATTGAAGATGCGATTGCGATTTTGCGGGGGCTCCGCGAAAAATACGAGCTCTATCATGGCGTCCATATTACCGATGACGCGATTGTCGCGGCTGTTGAGCTTTCTAGCCGCTATATCAGCGACCGTTTTCTTCCCGACAAAGCGGTTGACCTCATCGACGAAGCCGCTTCGGCGCTCAAAATTTCTCTGGAAAACAAACCGGGAATGCTCGAGGACGCACACCGGCAGATCAGGCGCCTTGAGATAGAGAAAGAAGCGCTTAAGAAAGACCTTGAGAGCGGGAGCGGGCGCGACACAAAATCGCGCATCAAAGAAATAGACAAGGAAATCGCAGATTTGAAAGAGCGCACGGCAGAGCTCGAGCTCAAGTGGAAAAATGAAAAGGAAACGCTTGGAGAGATTAAAACACTTAAAAAAGAACTGGAAGCCCTCAGGCTTGAAGCAGATGCGGCGGAGGCACGGGCGGATTTGGCGAAAGCCGCAGAAGTCCGCTATGGCAGCATTCCCGCGCGCGGGCGCGAGCTCGATTTGCGGCAGAAGCGTTTGAAGAAGCTTCAAAAATCACGTCGCATTCTTAAAGAAGAGATTGTGGAGAGCGACATTGCGGAAGTCGTCTCGCGCTGGACCGGGGTGCCGGTTGCGCGCATGCTCGAAGCGGAAGCCGAGAAGCTCTCGCGCATGGAAGAAGTTTTGAAGAGCCGCATTATCGGGCAGGATGAGGCGGTTCAGAAGGTTTCCGACGCCATCAAGCGCTCGCGCGCCGGCATTGCGGATCCAAACCGCCCCATCGGCTCCTTTCTTTTCCTTGGTCCCACCGGAGTCGGTAAAACTGAACTTACTAAAGCTCTTGCTGAATTTCTTTTTGACGACGATAAGGCGCTTATCCGCGTTGATATGTCGGAGTATATGGAGCGGCATTCCGTTTCAAAGATAATCGGCTCGCCGCCCGGATATGTCGGCTATGAGGAGGGGGGAAATCTCACGGAGATGGTACGCCATCGCCCGTACTCAGTCCTTTTGTTTGATGAGATCGAGAAGGCACATCCGGAAGTGTTCAATATACTGCTCCAGGTGCTTGACAGTGGGCATCTTACTGACGCGAAGGGACGCACGGTAAATTTCAAAAACACCGTCATCGTGCTCACCTCGAACATCGGTGCCGAGTTCATCGATCGCATGGCTTCCATCGGATTCACGCAGAGCGGCCACAATCTCAATAGTCAGTATGAAGCCGCAAAGGAAAAGGTGCAGGGGGCGCTTAAGAATTATTTCCGACCAGAGTTTTTGAACCGTCTTGATGAAATCATTACCTTCAACATTCTCTCTCCCGAAGCGATGAAGCGTATCGTGAAGCTTCAGATAGAACTTGTCGAGAAGCGCCTTGGGGCGAAAGAAATCACTCTTGAAATTGAACCCGAAGTTCTTACCTTCTTGGCGAAGGAAGGCTACAATCCGCAGTACGGCGCGCGGCCACTTCGCCGTCTCATTCAAAATAAAATTTTGACGCCCGTCGCCTCGCTCATGATTTCCCATGGTGTCATGGAGGGGGGTGTCGTATCGGTTAGCGTAAAAGAGGGCGAGTTTACCTTTGACGTTAAAAAGCGCGGCAAGGCGCAGAAATCTTCAAAACGTCTCGAAAGCGTGCTAGCATCATAATTACGCGCCGGTCGTATAGTGGCAATTACACCACGCTGTAAACGTGGCGCCCTTTGGGCTACGGGGGTTCGAGTCCCTCCCGGCGCAAACGACAAATCCCGCTACGGCGGGATTTAAGTTTGTGCCGAGTAAGCAACCTGCGTTGCTTGCGTGGAGGACTCGAACGCCGGAACCTTGTCGCTTTGCGACAGGTGAGGCGTGTCCCGCGGCACTTATGAGCGAAGCGAATTAGTGACCGTCAGGACGAATCCCTCACGCAAAATGCACACC
>MFLV01000019.1:0-2962 GCA_001781435.1 Candidatus Kaiserbacteria bacterium RIFCSPLOWO2_01_FULL_51_21 | reverse complement strand
GGTGCTATCATAGAGCTATGTCGCTTCGCTTCCTTGCCATAACCGCACTTCTGATCCTCCCGATTGTCGCTCTTGGGGCTGTTCTAGACCCTGCGGGAATCGTTCCGTGCGGTAACAACAACACCATTTGTCACATTTGTGACATCACGAAACTTGCCCAAAACATCATTAATTTTGCGGTGTATTTTGTGACCGCTATGGCGATAATACTTTTTATGTATGCCGGTTTCAAATATGCGACTGCCGCGGCGAATCCGAGCCAAATCGAAGAGGCTCACAAGATGTTTTGGAATGTCCTCATTGGCATGATATTCGTGCTCGGCGCTTGGCTTATCGTGGATACCATTATGAAAGCTCTTTTTAATGAAGGGAAATTTGGCCCGTGGAACGCACTTCAGTGTGTGTCCGCACCCGATGATAGCGGTTTTTTTGGTAGAGGTGCGCCTACCCCAAGCATTGGAGTAACCCCGACACCACGACCCGGAGTTGCGACCGGATGCCCATCGTGCGTGCCTCTCGACTCCTCGCTTCCCGTGAAGCCCGGTATTGGGAGTACCATAGACCCGTCAATGAATGAAAAGCTCATTGCGTTAACAAATAACTACACGGAAAGAAATTGGCAGATTACCGAAGCTTATCCGCCTACCATCACTCACGTAAACGCGTGCCACAGTAGTGGAACCTGCGTTGATGCGAATTTTGTCGGTTCGCCTACGAGTGAAAATATTAAAAATTTTATTGGTGCTGCCCAGCAATCAGGCTTGCGTCCGGTGTATGAAGTTCCTACGCCCTTCGCGAGAGACCAGCTTATTTCTCAAGGAGTTCCTGCTTCGAATATACAGGCAGTTTCAAAGATTACCGCCCCTCATTTTTCACTCTATTAGAGGCATTTGACTTTTCACTGGAGCTTCAGTAATCTTTCTTTCCATATGTCACAAGATAGACTTATCAAACTCGCCTGCGAGAAGTGCAAGCGTGTCAACTATTGGTCCAGCAAGAATAAAAAGAAGGTGGAGCGCAAAATCGAGCTAAAAAAGTATTGCAACTGGTGCAGAGCCCAGCGGGTACATAAGGAAGCAAAAAAGTAGTAGAATGCTCCCAAAGGGAGCTTAGTTTAGTGGTAAAACTGTCGTCTCCAAAACGACCGTCGGGGGTCCGATTCCTCCAGCTCCCGTATTGTGAGTAAACTCATCTACCTCTATATTACAAATCCTGATATCAAAACCGCGCGGCGGATGGCGAATCTTTTGCTTGATAAAAAGCTTATTGCCTGCGCGAACATTTTCCCCAATGTCGAAAGCATTTACCCGTGGAAGGGGAAACGGGTGCGGGAAAAGGAAGCGGTGCTCATCGTGAAAACCACTGCCGACAAGTACGCGACGGTCAAAAGACTGGTGGAGAAAAATCATCCTTACACAATTCCCTGTGTTGTTAAGATTTCGGTCGAAGCCAATGCTGGGTACGCGAAATGGCTGCGGGAATGTTTTTCGGTGAAATCCAAATGATTTCCTTGTCGCGCTTAAACCATCTCATTTGGCGTTTTGAATAGTGCCAAATCTCACGCTCTAGTTTTTCGAGCATTTCTTTCTTGGTCATTTTTCTTTGCAGATAGTAGGCAAGATAGCGGTATTCAAGGCCAAGCCCTTCCATGCGTTTCCACGAAAGGCCTTTGGCATGCAGGTGTTTCGCTTCGGCAACCATGCCCTTGTGCATGCGGGCAAGAAGGCGGCGGTGGATTCTTTTTTTGAGTTCAGTGTCAGAGAGTTTGATGCCGATTTTCAGTACATCGTAATGGGAAGTTCTACTCGGCCGCGGGACGCGGCCGAGTGCTTTTGCTACCTCGATCGCGCGTATAAGGCGCACGGGATTATGCCGGTCGATTGTTTTTGCACGTTGCGGGTCGAGTTTTTTGAGTATCGTGTAAAGTTTTGGGGTAGATTTCTTGACGAGGGCCTTTCGCAATTTTAGATTTGGCGGGACTTCGGGAAGAGAAATAACGCCAAGAAGAGCATCAATGTAAAACCCTGTGCCGCCGCAGATAATCGGTAGCTTATTCTTTGTTACGATATATCGTAATACCTGCGAGGCATCGCGTTGATACTGACCGGCCGAGTAGGGACGTCGCGGATCGGCGACATCAAGCAGATGGTGGGGGATGCCCTGCATCTCGCGCTTTGTGATTTTCCCCGAACCAATGTCGAGTCTTCGGTACACTTGTCGCGAATCGGCGGAAATAATCTTGCCTCCGAAGCGGCGGGCGAGCCGGACCGCAAGCGCGCTTTTTCCGGAGGCGTTTGGTCCTACGATAGCGAGCACTTTGATTTTAGGCATTCTCACTTTCTTCATGCGATTTGCTATACTATACCCATAAGACTAATCAATAACAGTATGATAAAGGGAAAAACATGCATCTGTGACTGCTGTGAGCACGTTGATGCCGTGCGGATAGGCGAGATAGTACCGGACATTGCATTTCGCGTATATCACAAAGACAATGACATAAAAATGCGTCTCGGGGATTTCAAGGGCCGCTGGCTCATCCTTTTTTTCTATCCGGCGGACTTTACATTCGTGTGCCCGACCGAGCTTGAAGACATGGCAAATCACTACGACGGTTTTCTCAAGGAAGGGGCAGAGGTAGTAAGCGTTTCAACCGACAGCGTCTATGTGCATAAAGCGTGGCGCGACGCATCACCCTCCATAAAGAAGATCCAATTTCCGATGGCATCGGATCGCACTCATGAGCTCTCCCATGCCTTCGGAGTTCATATAGAAAATGAGGGGAATTCTCTGCGAGGAAGCTTCATCATTGATTCCGATGGGATTCTTCAATCGTACGAAGTGAATGCCGACGGCATTGGCCGTAATGCCGAGGAGCTTTTGCGAAAATTCCAGGCGGCAAAGTTTGTCCACGACAACGGCAACAAGGTTTGCCCGGCCAACTGGCACCCCGGGGACGATA
>MFLV01000018.1:114-6421 GCA_001781435.1 Candidatus Kaiserbacteria bacterium RIFCSPLOWO2_01_FULL_51_21 | reverse complement strand
TGGCTTCCAATATCGATGCCGACAGTTGTATTCTTTGCCATGTACTTTTACTGCTTTTTTGAGGGAACACTCTCTTGGTATCTTCAAACACCCCCGCCTTTGGAGATAGCAGAGATGGGCTAAACACAAAGGAGGGGAAAACGCTATGCGGCAAATCTCTTCAAGAAATGCGTTTCAGCTTGATTCATTGTACGCCCATGGGAGAGTCCTTTCAAATGAAGGAGTCCGTGGATAACAAGATAGACGAGGAATTTTCGCTCTGGCATCTTGAAGCTCGGAGCGTCTCGCCGCGCCTGCGCCATATTTAAAAACAACTCTCCTTCTGTTTTTGAAAGGGGAAATGACAGAATATTCGGAATGGTGTCTTTTTTTCGATAGCGACGATTGAGTGTGCGCGATGCTTTGTCTCCTACGATGACAATACTGAGCTCATAGCGCTTCGGGAGTATCGCGGCGGCGAGTTTTCGGTAAGGAACTCCCCGCAAGCTACTTTGCGTTGTGTTCGTAAGTGCAACAGGCGGCATGATGTCCTTACGAGGAGCGGCGCTCCACTCCAGCGGGGAGCTTGCCGAGCTTGGAGAGTTCTTCATAGCGTGCCCTTTTTTCAAGGAGTTTCAGAGCTTGCTTTTTCCGGACGAATTTAGAGACTGTCCGAGCGCGATAACGGATTTTTCTTGAATGCCTCAAAATGCCGGATCCTTGGACCCGTTTCTGAAAGCGGCGAATGAGACTCGTACTGCTCTCATTGCTTTGCTTTGAAACTGAAACATTCACAACCATAGCGGCGAGTGTAACATGTGATTTTTGTGGAGGCAAGCAAAAAACAGTCAAAAACAACGATGCCCGCTCGGCGCACTCATGCGCCGAGCGGGCATTTGTTAGGCGAGGAGCTGTCGAACAGCTTCTCGCATTTCGCCGGTTACCTCGATTGAAAGCGCCAGCTTCGAAGCGACCCCCACATTCGGACCAGGAATGTTGAGATAGGGCCCTCTTCGGATAAAGAATTCCGGACAGGAGATGTCGGCGCCGCTCATTCGTGCTAAAGAGCCGGCGCCGTTCGCGTCGAATGCACAGCGGAGTTGTTCTGGCGTGAACAAGCGCCGGCCCCCAATCCACTCACGCCGCTTTCTGATTCCGGCGTTGCTGAGCACCACGCGCCAGTCAACGCTCCAACGAGCGTTTTCCGGTTCGTCTACGATGTTCAAGCGGACATTATCTCCCTCGAGGATGAGAGTTTTCTCCGGCGGCTTGAAATGGGTCACTCTGACTCCATTTCCCCTCCTGTTGTACCAAGTCGGTATCGGTTCGCTGCTCATTTCCGGAACTCCCCTTGTTTCTGTTGCCGAGAGTAACCGTAGCTAAAAAATGCTCCGGCGTCAATTTTTTGAACTTACTAAGCGAATTATTCCCTTTGTAAGAACCTGCACAGGCGGGGGAAGCAGGGTGTCCGCCGCTCTTTCTTTGCCGAGCACGGCTGCGGCGGAAGCTCTCGCCGAGCGAGAGCAAAAACCGCCGCTGGCGGTTTTATGCGTGTTCTTTACAAAGGGAATAGTGAGCGACTTCTATAACCCGATTTGTTTGATGTAAGAGGGGAGTATTGCGATAGGAATCGTATCCTGTCGGCGTGAAGAAAGGTTCCTGACAATCACTGTGTTTTCAAGCGCCTCTTTTTGTCCCATGATCATAGCGTAGGGGATAGCGAGGCGCTCTGCTACTGAAAGCTGGCCGGAGAGCGTTTCCGTGCCGAGCGATTGCGTGAGTGGCACATGCGCTTTGCGTAAGACATCGAGGATGGTAAGGGAGCGCAGGCGCGCGTCAAGCCCAAGCTGGATGAAATACACTTTTGGTTTCGGGGAAGTTTTCGGAGAGGAGAGGTCTCTTGTGTGATCGCTTTCTGCAAAAATAAGTATTCGAGCGCCGGATATCGTTCCTCGTCCGATGCGTCGCAAGACGTCATCGTATCGTCCTCCATGGGCAAAGATAAGGCGCGATGGCACTCCTGCCTCAAAATTTTCCCGCCGGCGGATTTCAAAAAATGTCTGAGAATAAAAACTGTTTGACGGCACCAAATCGTTGTCGACTTCATAAGGAGAGCCGGTTGTTTCAAGATACTCAAGCATCTCTCGGAGGTGCCGGCGGCTTGCCTCGGAAAGGAATTCCATCGGCTTTGGTGCTCCCTCATACAGCTCCCGGCATCTCTTATAGAGAAACCCGAAGATGGCAAGTGAGTCTTTTTTCATGAGTTCCTGTCCGCGTGGGGGAATCTCTTCTATATGCTTGCGCAGATAGATTTGGAATTCCCGTGAAAAGCGGTTGATTGAGTCTCGATCGCCAACACTATTCACCCGCACGCACAATTCTGAAATGCCAGCTTCTCCGAGAATCGCGAGAGCGGTTTTGATGAGAAGCGCTTCAGCGAGACTTTGGCTTATCCCGACCACTTCAAGCCCGAATGAGAACGTTCCGCCACTGCTGTGGACGTGATAAAACATCGTGGGAGTGAGCTCACTGCGATCGAGGAGTGTCGCAAGGGCAGGACTTGCCGAAGTGCCAAGCGCTGCGCGTAGAATGCTTTCAAGATTGCGGGCATCGACACCTCGTTTTTTTGTGCGATCCAACACTTTCTCTGCCGGTATGAATCCATAATAGAGCGCGATGCGCATCGCCCGGCGAAGGAATTGATCGCCGGAGGGAAGGGTTGCCGTTATTGTTTTTATTTTCATCCCGTTTAGAGATAGGACACGGACCCGATCCTGTCCGCACATCCTATCGTATCCACTAATAACTTTGTCATGTGCATATCGTGATTTGTTCTAAATGTCGTTTGCTATCTCTAAAACGGGATTCATGCTCCGTACTGCAATACAGCGAGATCAGAAGATTTTTACGTACTCTCAAATCTTTTTTGCGCGTATGGTTTATGTGTCATGTGGATGTTTGTAATGGTTGTCACTTAGGACACACCCGCGCTTCTTAGAGCGGCGCTTTGCCTACGTCTCCCGGAAGCAGTTCTATTTTGGTGATGGGAAATAGCCGGACAAAAGCCCGCCCGACGATGTCTTTTGCCGGGAGATTGCCCCAGACACGAGAATCGGAGCTTGCTCCGCGATTATCGCCGAGCACGAAATATTCTTTTTCTCCAAGGATAACGGTGAGGTAATCCTCACGCTCATACCCTTCTTCTAAGTATGATTGCTCGACTTTAAAACCGTCAGGGAAGGCGCTGTTTTTTATATAGAGGCTTTTGCCGCGCATTTCAACTGTTTCTCCTGGAAGTCCTATGATTCGCTTAATAAAAAACTTGGATTCATCTTTTGGGTAGCGGAAAATGATCACCTGTCCCCGCTTAGGGGGGTCAAAACGATACGAGAGTTCGTCAACGATGAGGTACTCGCCGGTTTCAAAGGTCGGTTCCATTGAGGCGCCGGAGACAATGAAGGGCTGGGCTACAAAAAAACGGATGGGGAGAACGATAATGAGGGCAATAAGGGAGAATTTAACGGTTTCCATTAAAAAGCTGTTCTGTTTTTTCGCTGGTGTCGACGGGGGAGGGGCTGCAACGGTCTGATTTTCTAGCATAAAAATTTTTTTGATACAAAGAGAAGAAAGATTGGCATCATTCTAGTATGCAGAGGCATTTGACGCAAGAGGCAATACTGTTCTCAGGTGTTTTTTACTATGTTACAATGCTATCACGATGTCCTATATCGTTATCGGTCTCGGAAATCCAGGAGAAGAATACGCGCGCACGCGGCACAATGCCGGCAGAATTGCCGTTTCTCAGTTCCGAGAGCTTGAAAGTTTTGAAGCGTTCACCGAAAACAAAAAATATCGCTCATACATTGCCGATGGCTTAATAGGAAAGGAAAAAGTGCTGCTTCTTTTGCCGGAGACGTTTATGAATAAGTCAGGATTGGCTGCGGCGGCGGCAGTGAAGAGCAAAAAGGTAGCTGAAAAACTTATTGTGGTGCACGATGATCTCGATTTACCGCTCGGAAAGTTCAAAATCTCTTTCGGCAGAAGTTCCGGCGGTCACCGGGGCGTTGAGTCAATCATTCGCGCGCTCAAAACAAAGGATTTCGTGCGTCTGCGTATCGGTGTCTCTCCGATAGCTCCTTCAGGCAAGCTCAAAAAACCGAAAGGGGAGAAAGCGGTACTCAAATTTATTATTGGCACGCTCTCCAAATCAGACGAGGAGGCGTTCAAAAAGGTGATGCGAAAAATCGTCGGAGCTCTTCACACCATTATTGTCAACGGCCGCGAACGGGCTATGAGTGAGTTCAATGCATAAAGACCGCTCGCCTAGCCGCATGTACGGAGCACGGATATTTTTTTGCTAAAAAATTCCTCGAGCTCGCGCCGCCGCACGTAGCAGGAAGCGCGCCTCTTTCCTGTCGCAGAAGCGGAGGCGCGACCGTGCGCGGCGAGCGATAGGAATCCCGCCTCGCCGGAGGCGGGAATTCTGGTTCCTGAAAACAAGGTAGGCGAACGGCTTTCAGTTCTCCCGTGCGTAGGAGAGCGTCATGCGCTGTTCCGCAGGTTCGAAGAGTGTAATGAGAAGGGGGTAACTTTTACCGAGCTCCAGAGCGGAGCGTAGCTGCTCCTCACTCGGAAAGTCAGAGATGTGCACAAGCCCCGCAACCCCTTCTTCAATTGAGGCGAGCGCGCCGTGCTTATTGTGCTTGATGATGACGCCTTTCACGATATCACCCTTGTGATATTTGGTGCTGGCGGCTTTCCACGGGTTTTCCAAGAGCGCTTTGATGGAAAGAGAAACCTTGCCGTCCTTGATTTCAATTATCTTCACGCGCACTTTTTGCCCCACCTTGAAGAGCGCGTGCAGGTTTTCGACAAGCCCCCAGTCTATTTCAGAAATGTGCACGAGCCCCTCGAGGCCCTCTTCAAGTCGCACAAAGACGCCGAAGTCGACGAGGCCGGTCACCGTCCCTTCCACCTGGTCGCCGACGGCGTAACGATCAATAATTTTTTCTTTTTCTTTGAGTTCAGGATCTTTTTCGGAGAATATAAGCTTTCCTTCCTTTGCGTCCGCGGTAATAATTGAGACCGCGAGTTTTTCGCCGACGAGCTTGCGGAGTTCCTCCAAGATACGGTCTTTATCGCCGTCCTCGACGCGCGGATAATGCCCGGTCTTAAGCTGGGAGGCCGGGAGGAACCCGGCGATGCCCTGCCATTCCAGAATCAAGCCCCCCTTGTTCGCATCTTTCACCGGAAGTTCAAAAACGGTTTTGTTGTTGATGGCTTGTTCTGCTTCGCTCCAGATGACTGCCTGCCGCGCTTCCTTGAGTGAAAGTTCGATGTAGCCGCCTCGGCCGTCTACTTCGACTACTTTCGCTGAGATTGCATCGCCGACATTTACTTTTCTCAGGATATCGCGCGCATTCAAGTACTCACGTCCATAAATGAGGCCCGTGCCAAAAGGATGGAGGTCAACGTAGACCCGTGCTTTTTCAACCTTAATAATCGCCCCTTCAATAAGGTCGCCGGGGACGGGGGGAAGGGGGCTTTCCAGAAAAATCGCTCCCATCGGCCCTTCTTTTTTTTTGTGCTTTTTGAGGGAAAGACTATCCTCTTCTTCTATAGCCGAAGCCGTTGCAAGTTTTTCATCCATAAGCTGATAGCCTTTGAAGGCCCTTCGCGATTCTGCCGCGGTGGGAAGCGGAGGGGTTACTTCAAAAACCATTGATAAAGTGTACTTTATTATATCTTCGCTCGCGGATCATGTGAACCCTTGGGTTCCCGCGATGCCGCTCGCTTGCTACAATAATGATTTACTAGAGTATACACACTCGCGCGCATAAAGCAAAAAAAGGCGGCACCGGGGACCGGCGCCGCCAAGGTGCGGGTCTGGCGCAACGGGGTCACGCCAGGTTCGAACGCCATGGTCAAGCGTTCGAGGAGGAAATCTATTTTTAGCACATCCTGTCTTTCTGTGCAACCCTGTACTAGATTTTGGCTGTATGCTTGGTTGAGATGGTTTGTGGTCACTCCTGACGGCATTTTTACCAGTATCACCTCGCTGCTTCAGCTTACGGTAGGCATAAGCCCAACACAGCCAAAATGCAGTAACCGGGCAAGTCCCACCTCCAGCATTAAAAAAGGAGCCGGTGCCGAAAAATTTTACGGGGCACGCGGCTCAGAGTAATCTGGGTACAGGGAGGTATTACGGGACAACGCTAGCCCAGCTTACCGGTTCTCAGTAGAGCCGTGTACCAAAGAACCTAGAAACATTCTACCACAGTGCGGGGGCAGAGAAAATCCAGCTGCTCATGGTGGACTTCGTAAGTCC
>MFLV01000018.1:0-97 GCA_001781435.1 Candidatus Kaiserbacteria bacterium RIFCSPLOWO2_01_FULL_51_21 | reverse complement strand
TCACATAAGGCGATTTTGCGGGCTACCCTTGCAAATGTTAAGCTACAGACTACTAACTACCGACTAAGAACTACTCCCTATGGTTATTACCTATCAC
>MFLV01000017.1:14553-30171 GCA_001781435.1 Candidatus Kaiserbacteria bacterium RIFCSPLOWO2_01_FULL_51_21 | reverse complement strand
ATGAAAGTACGAGCGAAAACTTTGACCAAGGAGCAGAGGATAGAAACGCTCGACGCGCTCTATACCGCCGCCTCTTCGATACAAGGGAGAGAGGCGGTGAAGCTGTTCCTACGGGATCTTCTTACCGAGAGTGAGCGCATCATGATGGGGCGCCGAATCATCATAGCTCGCAAACTTATCGCGGGAGCTTCGCGTGACACCATTGCATCGGAGCTTCGAGTCGGTTACGACACCATTCATCGAGTTCACCGATGGCTCCACGACCAATTTCCCGGCTACGAGCAGGCAATCAGGGAAATGGAGAAGGAATTTAAAAAACGCCAGAATGCCCGAGAAGACAAACGAATGTACGCGACGAGCGCACTCTACCGACTCAAGAAAAAGTACCCGCTCCACTTTCTTCTCTTTCCATTGCCAAAGAGTTCGCAAATATCCAGGAAAAGCTCGTGAGAAAAGGATGGGGTGAGGGGGTATGATATATCATATTCTCTATCTTGATTTTGTAAGATTTGTTTGATTTATGTACAGAGTTATTAGGATTATTTATGGATTCGACTAGCTCACCACAAGTAAGCAGATCTTACTTGCTACTGTCGTAGCCGTTAGGCGGGGGTTTTATGCTAGCGGGGCGCTTGTGAGGACTTGTGAGGATGGTATACTAAAAAGCCAAGCTTCTGATACCTACGAGTGGCGCTTTCAGCGCGGCTTCATGGTTGGAAGCACATTTGTTCGATTACCACTTAAAATTAAGTATGTCACTATCTAAGAAATTACTCATTGGTTCGCTTATGGTTAGTGTACTCGTACCAGCCTTTGTGCTTACCGCGTCATCGGCTCACGCTGCGGCGCTCACGGATTCTCAAATTCAATCAATTCTTTCGCTCCTTCAATCGTTTGGCGCTGACCAGACAGCGGTCAACAACGTCAACACAGCATTGCATGGCCAATCGACCGCGGGAAGTATTGCGGGCGGAAACATACCGGCACTCCTTATTACCCTTCGACAAGGTGCAACAGGAGACGACGTAAGGGTTATCCAGGCACTTTTGGCGGCTGACCCTGATGTCTATCCGCAAGGTCTTATTACGGGCATCTACGGTCCTCTTACAACCGCGGCAGTCAAGCGTTTCCAAAACAAGCATAGCCTAGAACAAGTTGGCCACGTTGGTCCGAAAACTCTCAAGGAGCTCAATAAGCTTCTCAATGAAAATCCAATCACCTTTGAGTCGAGTACCTCGACCGAAAATAGAAATAATGATGATAAGCGCCCGTGTGCGATTGTTCCTCCGGGACATTTGATCGCTCCCGGATGGCTCAGGAAAAATAATGGGGTCACTCCTATCGTTCCTCTGTGTCAGACACTTCCGCCCGGCATCTTGCAAAAATTGTCCGGCACCACGACACCTCCAACCACCGATACAGCCGCGCCCATCATGACTGGGCTTATTGCGACAACGATATCTACCACAACCGCAACAATCACGTGGGATACTGATGAAAATGCGATCGGCACTCTCCGGTACGGCACGACAACCCCAGTCTTGAGCGACATTCTCTCACAAACGAGTATGGAATCAATCTCGAGCACAACGCACAGCTTCGCGCTCTCGGGCCTTGTCGCAAGCACCACACATTACTATGTTGCCGTTTCGGCTGACGCTGCGGGCAATACCGCAACCTCGAGTGAGCAATCCTTCATTACCCTCAGCGAGTAATCTGCAGTACGGATGCAAAAAACACCGGTGTAACGCCGGTGTTTTTTGACAAGCCGTTTGCGAAGTGCCTCATCGGCCAAGCGGACCTCAAGGAAAAACTTGCCGGCTGGCTTTTGAAATGGCGCTGGAAAGGAACGGTTGAGGGACTCGTTAAGGTACTGACTTCACCAGGGAGATAAAATCGACGCGAAGGCGCTTGGTCCCATTACTTTTAAAATATGAAAAAGGTTATTGTCGGCTCCACGAATCCGGTAAAAATCGAAACGACCAAGGTCGGGTTCGCCTTTGTCTTTCCGGACGAAGAATTTGTATTTGAAGGAGTGAAGGCTTCTTCCCGTGTTCCTGACCAGCCGCTCTCCGATAAAGAAACGCTTCAAGGCGCGCACAATCGCGCCGACCACGCACGCGAACTCGTGCCCGGCGCCGATTTCTACGTCGGGCTTGAGGGCGGCATGGAGGACAGAGACGGCGAACTGCACGAATTTGCTTGGATTGTCGTTAAATCAAGGGAAGGAAAAGTGGGCAAGGGGAAAACGGGGACATTTTTCCCTCCTGTGGCGTTT
This sequence comes from Candidatus Kaiserbacteria bacterium RIFCSPLOWO2_01_FULL_51_21, assembly GCA_001781435.1. Taxonomy (GTDB): domain Bacteria; phylum Patescibacteriota; class Minisyncoccia; order Phycocordibacterales; family 2-01-FULL-51-21; genus 2-01-FULL-51-21. The sequence goes on along the minus strand of MFLV01000017.1, from coordinate 27,893 downwards.
CGCAGACTTATCCTTGAAGAAGGAAAAGAAATGGGAGAGGCCACGGATATCATCTTCGGCGACTCTAACTCAAAACAAAAAAGGGGAGCAATTGGCCACCTTACCAAAGGCGCGATAGACCGGACCGAACTCTATCGGCACGCGGTCATTTTCGCCCTCATACCGTTTCTCCACGAGGAGCTGTATTGAGAGATTCTGGATGTATAAAACTACACCGCAGATTCTTCGGAATTTCAAAAGATTTCTGTTGTGTTATACTGTCTGCATGCTTAAAAATCGCAAACAATATAAAGCTCCTTTGTCTCCTTTTACCGTAGAATTTGACCGCGAGGAGGATGGACGCTGGATCGCTGAAATTCGGAAGCTCCCCGGGGTTATAGCCTATGGCAGCACAAAACGGGAGGCACTCCAGCGTGTCTCTGCAATAGCCCTTCGAACGATGGCAGACAAGGTAGAGCGGGGAAATCTACTTACCCCGGTCTCACGCCTTTTCGGATATGGAGTGGCACGCCGTTAAAGCATCGCAGGTACTCAAAGCTCTTGTGCGCGTAGGGTGGCGTGTTAAGCGGCAGAGGGGTTCACACCGGATTCTTGCAAAAAACGGATGGCCGGACGTTACGTTTGCTTTTCATGACCGGGAGGAAATTGGTCCGCGCATGCTTGCGCGTATGGCAAAACATACTGGGCTTGCGCCCGGAGATTTATGATTTGGAGCTATGAAAATTATTGACCTCACATTGCCACTCTACACCGGAATGCCGGTCTATCCGGGGGACCCGGAAGCTTCCATTGAACTTATCCAGACGATTGAAAAGAACGGCTGGAACATGCGCCGGATTGAAATCAATTCTCATGACGGAACGCATGTGAACGCGCCCCTCCACTTTGCGCAAAACGGCAAGACACTTGACGATTATTCACTTGAGGATTTCTGCGGTCCGGCAAGGATGTACGACCCCGCAGCTGCACTTTCTCCTGATTTTGGTGTTATCTTTCGAGAGCAGAATATTGATGCCAAAATTGCCGAGGAAATAAAACGGGCACGGCCGCATTTCATCGGTCTGTCGAGTGCGTTTGAATTTGATGTGGAGATTGAAAAGGAACTTCTCCAAGCCGGTTCACTTTCTTTTGAACGTCTTTGTAATCTCGAGCAACTACCGGACGAGTTTATGTTCTACGGCATGCCGCTTAAGATCAAAGGAGGCGACGGCAGCCCCGTTAGAGCTTTCGCAGTTATTGAATAGGGTATATGGCGACGAAATACATTTTGGTTGGGGGATATCCAACAAAAACGCCTGACGGCGGCAAAGCATTTGCCGAGGAATTAGTGAAAGGGTTTGATGAGCCGGTCAAAATACTAGACTGTATTTTTGCTCGGCCGAAGGATAACTGGGATAAAGCATATAACGAATATAGGGAATTTTTTAAGGCCCATCTTCCTGGGAAGAAAAAAGAAATCATTCTTGCCGATCCAGATACTTTTGCTAAGCAGGTAACATGGGCGGATGCGATCTATTTGCGCGGCGGAGAGACAGAGCTATTGATAGCGGCACTTAATAAAAATGAGGAGTGGAGACAAAAGCTCGACGGTAAAACGCTTGCAGGAAGTTCTGCGGGGGCTGATGCTATTGCCAAGTATTACTACGGTCTGGACTCTTTACAGGTTCATGAAGGGCTCGGCCTGCTGCCCGTAAAAGTCCTTGTCCATTATCGCTCAGACTACAATGCACCCAACGTTGATTGGAATAAGGCATATTCTGAACTCAATAATTACCAAGAAGACCTGCCGCTCATTGCTCTGAAAGAGGGAGAGTTTAAGGTAATAGAGAAGTAATATGAACAAGCGGGTTTTTGTGGTGCACGGGTGGGATGGAACTCCGGAGGACGGGTGGTTTCCGTGGCTGAAGCGGGAATTAGAAACGAGGGGGTTTGAAGTTTTTATTCCACGACTTCCCGATGCGGGTAGCCCGAGAATACACAAATGGGTCCCGGCTTTAGCAAAAGTGGTTGGTATTCCCGACGAGCAGAGTTATTTTGTCGGGCATAGCATGGGATGCCAAACTATTGCGCGCTACCTTGAATCTTTGCCCGAAGGAGTAAAGATAGGTGGCGTAGTTTTTGTTGCGGGGTTCTTCAAGCGTCTCATGGGACTTGAAGACGACCCTGATGTCCAAGAGACGGACAAACACTGGCTTGGTACTCCGATAAATTTAGAAAAAGTAAAATCGCACTTGCCGAAAAGCGCCGCTATCTTTTCCGACGATGACCCGTGGGTGCCGGTTGATAATCAGGACGATTTTAAAGATATACTTGGTTCAGAAATTATTATTGAGCACGGCAAAGGGCACTTCACCGGTGACCGGGATAAAACTACAAAACTTCCCATTGTCTTGGAAAAGATTTTTGAATTTTCAAAATAACGGTTTCCCTAGATTAAACCTCGGGAGAACCTCGGGATAGTAAAAAATGATTTTCTCGTTTAAAAATGTTCTCAAAGTTCTCGCGATTCCGCTTTCTCTTATCGCGGTCTATTTCTCGCTCCTTTTGCTTTGGAAGTTTTTTGATTTGCCGGCTCCGGCGGAACTTGAAGGAATAATCAGAGGCTACTTTGAGCAGTATGGCTTGTGGATCGTATTTGTTTGCGCACTTCTTGAGGGACTTCTGCTTGTTGGGCAGTATTTTCCGGGGGGGATTGTCATTTTTCTTGGCGTCATTGCCGCAGGAGAAGATGTTCCGCGTGTCATTGAAGTGGTGTTCACCGTAATGCTTGCGTTTAACATTATTCATAGCGTCAATTATTCTTTAGGGCGATACGGCTGGTACCGACTGTTTCTCAAATTTGGATTGAAAACGACCCTAGAGGGTGCGGAGCGGAAGTTGTCACGCCATATTGGCTTAGCAACTCTTTCAAATTATTGGAGTCCCTCTCTTGCGGCCATAACCGCAACCGCCGCAGGGGTGCTTCACCTGCCCCTCAAGACTTTTCTTATGTATTCTTTCATCAGTATCACGCTGTGGTGTACCTTTTGGGGAGTCGTCGTCTTTTTTACGGGTAATGCTCTTCTGCAACTCTCGCTCTCCTACATTCTCCTTATTTTCGCTTTATGGTGCGGCATGATACTTTTAACCGTTTTTGTATTTAATAGGCGCCGCAAGAATTCCTTGACTGAATAAACTGCCTCGCATCAAGATGCGAACCAGGGGGCAGTTTTTTGGAGAGGTGTCGGCCGCCGCCGACATAAAACACAACTCGCCTTCTCACCCCCACAGTAAGCTATGGGGTACTCGAAGTCGATCTCCAATAGGACTGTCTTAGCTTGTGATAGAATGGGGGACTATGAACAAGCGAACCGTGGTGCTCTACCAAAGCAAATACGGAAGCACGAAGCAGTATGCCGAGTGGCTCGGCGAATCGCTTGGGGCGCCGGTGTTTTCCATTGACGGATTTTCTCCCGAAAAACTTGTTCGGTACGACCTTGTGATTGTCGGCGGGTGGATACGCATCGGGAAAATCACCTGCGCTGACTTCATCGCTGAAAACTGGAACCTTCTCAAGGACAAACAAGTCGTTGTGTATTCTGTCTCAGCGACGAAGCCCGGAGAACCGGAGGTGTTGGATTTCTACAAAAGCAGTTTCCCTCTGGCCCTGCGCGAGAGAATCAGATTTTTTCCTCTCTGGGGGAGATTCCGTTCGGCAGACATGGCGGACAAATTTCTCATGCTCGTGCCGAAGACGGCGCTTCGGATCAAACTCCTGCTTGCGCCCACCGAAGGAGTGCGAAGCCGCTACCAGGGCATCACTGAACGATTCGACCATGTTGAACGCACTGCGCTTCAGCCGCTCATCGAATACTGCAAATCTCTCGAGGTCTTGTAATCTTCAAATTTTTAGCGTTGATGGTGCTTAAAGAATACAGTTTTGTCTATGCGACATCGAATATCCGCGATGGAAATATGGATTTTCGGTTTGGGGAGCGGGAAGAGGCGGTTGAAAACCGACGGCGCTTTCTCACAAAGCACGATGCGCGGCTGGAAGATTGCGCGGTGATGCAGGTGGAATACGGCGAAAGAATAGTTGTGGTGGAGGAAAAGTTTCGCGGTAAGGGAGCGTTTGATGGTTCCGCGGTGCCCGCAGAGGCGTTTATAACCCGCGAGAAAAATCTGGTTCTTTTCCTTCTGACCGCCGATTGTTTACCGATTGCCTATTACGATCCCGTGCGGCATATCGCCGCTCTCGCGCACCTCGGCTGGCAGCCGAGCACAAAACGTCTTGCCTCGAAAGTAGTTAAAGCGCTTAAAAATAACTTTAGCTCAAACCCGAACGACCTAAAGATTTTCATTGGGCCGGGGATTCATAAAGAATCATATCGCTTTGCAAACCCGACGCAGAAAAATATACCGGAGTGGAGTCCCTATTTGCACGACCTGCCAAGCGGCGAAACAGAAATTGATTTAGTCGGCTATAACGTAGAAGAACTGAAGCGCGCGGGAGTGGTGGAGGCGAATATTGCCGTGAGTCCGGTAGATACCGCCGCCTCATCAGAGCACTTTTCCCACTACCGCTCGGTGCGAACCGAGGAACCGGAGGGCCGGTTCGCAACCGTGCTTGGCATGCGGTAGGATAGGAGAATTCTATGCAGGGAGGGTCACTTCATGAGCATAATCCATGGGAGCAGGCAAAATCGCAACTTGCCTCCGCCGAGGCGCACTTTGCGTTGCCGCCCCTACTGAGCAGCAGACTTGAGCACCCGGATCGGGTTCTGGAGGTCTCGGTCCCTATTGCGATGGACGACGGAAGCATCAAGACCTTCCAGGGTTTCCGCGTTCAGCACAACAATCTGCGCGGTCCCTATAAAGGGGGACTTCGGTATCACCAAAGAGTCGACATGAATGAGGTCAAGGCGCTTGCGTTTTGGATGACGATGAAAAATGCCGTTGTCGATGTTCCTTTCGGCGGCGGAAAAGGCGGCATTGCCCTGAACCCCAAAGAGCTTTCGGAGGGGGAGCTGGAGCGTCTCACGCGGGAATTTACCCGGAAACTTTTTCCCGTCATCGGTCCTTCACTTGATGTTCCCGCACCGGATATCAATACCAATCCAAAAATTATGGGCTGGGTTGCGGATGAATATGCGAAACTCAGAGGTAAGAAGGAGCCGGCAGTAGTAACCGGCAAAGCGCTTGCGGATGGGGGCTCGGAGGGACGCGAGGAGGCGACGGGTCTCGGCGGTTTCTTCGTACTTTCAAAGATGCTCCAAAAGTTCGGCAAAGACCCTTCCGGCATGACCGTCGCGATTCAAGGATTCGGCAACGTAGGCTCGTTTCTTGCGGAGCACCTCGAAAAAGCGGGACTTAAAATTGTCGCGCTCTCTGATTCAAAGGGAGGTCTTTATATTCCAAACGGTATTCCGAGTATTGCGGCGGTTGAGGAATGTAAGCGGAAAAGCGGCAAACTTGCCGGCTGCTACTGCGTCGGCACCGTCTGCGATATTGAAAATAAAGGGAAACTCGGCGCGCAAGAGCTCTCTCCCGAGGGGGTGCTGACACTTCCTGTTGATATTATCATTCCTGCCGCGCTTGAGGACTCGATTACCGAGGAGAACGCGGCAAATATCAAAGCATCAATTGTTCTTGAAATGGCGAATGGCCCGACGACCTTTGTTGCCGAGACCATTCTCAAAGAGCGAGGGGTTACCATTATTCCCGACATTCTAGCGAACGCCGGCGGCGTCGCCGTGAGCTATTTTGAGTGGCGGCAGAATTTGGATAACGAGCACTGGGATAAAGAAAAAGTTCTCTCTCTGCTTAAAGAAAAAATGAATACTGCCACGGAGGCAGTGTGGAGCGCTTCGCAAAAATATCAGGTAACGCTCCGCGAAGCCGCCTATCTCGTGGCGCTTGAGCGGCTTGAGAAAAGTTTTGATTCAGCAAAGGCGTAATTTCCAAAAGGCATGGCAGAGAACCTGGACCATAGGAATTTCGAGAAGCATGCGGGGCACCATACCGCCGATTTCCTGAAGAAGTTCTGGGCGTGTCTTTTTCTGACACCCCCATCGTTTTCTATTCCGGCAGACCGGAATCGCGATATCCTCATTCTCTCATCTGATTTTATAGTGTCGTGCGGAAGAGTTCGGATATACTGAATACCACAGGTATGGTGTGGCATTCAGCTTCTCTCGAGACGATATATGCGTCGCTCGACACTTCTGAAAAAGGTCTTTCGGATGATAAAGCGGGGGGAAGATTAAAAAAATACGGGGCGAATGTCCTGCCGAGCGAACGGCCGTACTCGAGACTGCGGCTTTTTTTAAGTCAGTTCGAGAGTCCCCTCATTGCCATTCTCGCGAGCGCGGTGGCTCTCTCGCTTTATATAGGACATTACTCGGACGCCATTTTTATCGGGGTCGTTCTTCTTATCAATACCACGGTCGCGTTCTATCAGGAGGACAAGGTGAATCGTTCGCTTCGCGCGCTCAAAAAAATTGCGCGTGTCTCTGCCCGGGTCCTGCGCGGCGGTCAAAGAGAAATTGACAGTGCCGGGCTGGTGCTGGGCGATGTCGTTTTTCTAAGCGCCGGCGATAAAGTGCCGGCAGACATACGCCTCATCGAAGCGAAAGAATTAAGTGTCAACGAGTCGAGTCTTACCGGAGAGTGGAGCGCCACTTTCAAGTACGTCGGCGTGCTTGCGGAAAAAATGTCGCTTGGCGACCGTACGAACATGGCGTATTTGGGCACGCTTGTCGAGGAGGGAAGTGGTGCCGGAGTTGTCGTGGCAACGGGGAGCGCCACGGAATTCGGCGGAATCGTTTCTCTTATTAAGGAAACCTCCGAGCATAAGACTCCGCTCCAGAAGAAAATTCTTTCGCTTTCGAGGATTGTTGGCGCGTTCGTTCTGCTCGTAAGTTTTTTCATGGTTGTTGTCGGTTACACGACCGGTCAGGATTCCAACGACATTTTAATTGCGGCGCTCGCGCTCTCCGTCTCCGCCATCCCCGCCGGCATACTCCCCGCCATCACGGTTATCTTAGTGCTTGGGATGCGTCGCATTCTCGCGCATAAAGCCCTGGTGCGGAAGCTCATCGCGAATGAGACGCTCGGTGGAGTAACGGTCATTTGCACCGACAAGACCGGCACGCTTACTAAAGGCATCATGCAGGTGAGCCATATTCTGACCGGCTCCCGCGAACTCTTGCACGGGAAAAATGCTTTCCCGGGACTATCTGGCGGGAACGGCGTCGAGTCGCATATTGTCGCGCTTAAAATTGCCACACTCACCAATGACGCATTCATTGAAAATCCGGACGCGGAACTGCATGAGTGGGTGATTCGCGGCCGACCGACCGAACGCGCATTTCTTGTCGCCGGCGCCCACGCGGGGCTTCGAAAGGAGGAGCTCGAGCGGGCGCACCCGCTCATTGACCGCCTGCCGTTCGATTCGACCAGAAAATTCGCCGCCTCACTGCACGAGGAAGGCGTGAGCCGCCGACGGGTGCAGGTCGTGGGCGCGCCGGAAATACTTTTAAGCCGCGTGGCAAATCTCGAAATTGACGGACGGCAAGTAAAGCTTGATTCGCACGAGTACACCGAACTGGTCAAAAGATTCGAAGCGCTCACGGCGCAGGGGTTGCGGGTCATTGCGTGCGCCTATCGCATCGTGCCGGGGAACGCCGCGGGTCCGCTTCCGAAACTTATTGAAAACCTGACGCTGGTCGGGTTCATCGCGCTTCAGGATCCTCTGCGGGAAGACGCGAAGGAAGCTATTTCGGAAACGCGCCGCGCCGGCATCCGGACCATCATCATCACCGGGGACCATCGCTTGACGGCGCGCTCCATCGGGGAAGAAATCGGGCTTGCTATTCATGACGATGAGATAATTGAAGGGGTTGATATTGAGCGCATGAGTGAATGGGCGCTTGCGGATAGGATGCGAACAGTGAAGCTGTGCGCCCGCGTTTCCCCGCACCACAAGCTTCGCCTCGTCGAGGCGCTTCGAGCGAATAATGAAGTGGTCGCCATGGTGGGGGATGGCGTGAACGACGCGCCGGCTCTTAAAGCCGCCGATATCGGCATTGCGGTTGGCACCGGCACCGAGGTCGCGAAAGAAGTTTCCGACATGGTACTGCTTGATAACAGCTTTAAAACCATTGTGAAAGCGATTGAGCAAGGACGTATCATTTTTCAAAATATCCGGAAGGTCTTCGTGTATCTCGTAGCCGACGATTTCTCCCAGCTTTTCATATTCTTCTGCTCCATGCTTCTCGGCTTGCCCCTGCCGCTTTTAGCCGCGCAGATTCTCTGGATTAATTTGGTGGAAGACGGACTCCCCGACATCGCGCTCACCACCGAGCAGGAAATCGCCGGTGTTATGGAGCGGCCGCCGCGCCGCTCCGACGAACCGATCGTGGACGGCCCCTTGCGTTCGTGGATGGGCGCGGTATTCGTCATCACCGGCGTAGCGGCATTTGTAACCTACGCTACACTGTTATACTTCGGGCAAGATCTTCAAGAGACCCGCACGACCATCTTCGCGCTTATGGGCTTCGACTCTCTTCTCTTTGCCTACAGCGTGCGCTCGTTCCATCGCTCGCTCTTTCGACGCAGTATCTTCTCCAACCGGTATCTGAATGCCGCGGCATTCCTCGGCATGGTCTTTCTTTTTGTCGGCGTGTACGTTCCCTTTTTCCAAGGGGTGCTTTCGACCGTCCCGCTTGATGCAGGGCATTGGCTTATCGTTGTCGTCGTAGGATTCATGGAAATCATTCTCATTGAAGCCGCAAAATGGTTCGTATTCATGAGGCCGTCCCGGCTTGCCCATTAGCCGCAAAGCACGGCTTTAGGAAATGGCCAGGTCCGGCGCCGAATGGCTGCCGTTGTTGTCGTTGCGCCGGCGTTCCTCTTTGATGCGATGGTAGAGCGCGAGGAGGCTGTCGGCGATGCGGGTGCTTGAAAATTGCTTTGCCGTTTCCTGTGCCGCCGTCGCCATCTCGAAGCGCTTGTCATTATCGGCAAGCAACTCTCGCGCTCGCTTCTCGGCTTCTTCTTCGGTCGAGACCAGAAAACCATTTTTACCGTTTTCTATTATCTCGGGAGCTACGCCGACCGGAAAAGAAACAGGCACGAGTCCTTGCGACATGCCCTCGACCAAACTTAAAGAAAAACCTTCGTAACGCGAGGAGAGGAAAAGGATGCTTCCATAGAGCGACGCCAGCGCTCCCGGAATAAGGTCTTTGCGCAAGTTGACATACATATGATGCTTCGGAAAAGAAACGCGAAGCCACTCCTTGAGCTTGCGGTTCGTGGTCATGCAAATCGTCGTTTTAGGCGTATCGGGAAAGGCGCGATAAAAAGCGACAAGCCGCGAGAACCCCTTGAGTTTGAGTGTGAACACGTCGTTGCCGAGCCGTCCCAGGAACACCAGATGCGGCGGCTGGAGCAGAGTATCGCGCCTCGGTTCGAACCAATAGTCTTCTATCGCATTATGAATGACAGATATGCGCTCGGGCGCGACGCCCATGCGCAAAAGTTCGTCCTGCACTTTTTTTGAAGTTGCGATACAAGCGGTTGCCCGTGACGCGGCGACTGCCTCTATATCCGCAACATCTTCCAGCGGGCGGAACGTTTTGAAATCAAACTCGGGAAGAATGTCGAGCCGCACCAAATCTTTGAACACCGATTTTTCATGCTTGGGCAATGTCTTGGTGAGCGGCACCGTATCAAGATACCCGCGGATGGTGGAGCCGAAATGGCACACCACCGGCACGTTGAAGGTGAGAAAGGGAAGGGGCGTATATGTTGTTCCCTGGATGATGTCGTATTGGAGCATTGCCTCTTTATGCTCGAGCAATGAGTAAAAAAAGAGAATGTTGGCAATGCCGCGCAGGTGCGCCGGAGTGTCAGTGAGCTGGGTGCGCGGATAAAAATGGCGCACCTGGACGCCGCGAGAGGCAAGTGCCGTGGCCATGAGGCGATTTACCTGCGCGGCGCCGGTATGCATGCCGGTATGGACTTTCTTCTCATTATGAATGAACGCGACTTTAATGCCGCGGCGCTTAAGCGTCTGGGGAAGCGGTTCGGTTTTTTCCGAAGAAAAGAGGCGCAAGAACGAGCGAGTTGCAAAAAAAGAGCGCCTGCTCAGGCTGTGTTTTCTTTTTTTCGCCACGAGCGTTTACTATAGCATCGTATACTCAAAATAAAAAGTTATCCGTGGCCGCTTATTCCAATAAATGAAGCAGATTAGTTTTTATGACCTGAATTAGTATACTTACGCGAATGGAGCATATCGGACAAGCTCACAGCGGGTACGACCCCTCGACCCCGCTCGGGATAGATAAGCATGCGGGGCACCATACCGAAGACTTTCTAAAAAAGTTTTGGGTTACGCTCGCGCTTACGGTTCCGATTATTTTGTATTCCGACCTGCCGGAACTTTTTCTTTCCTGGGGAGCTCCCGCTTTTCCGGGTTCCGAATACCTCGCGCTCGTTCTTGGAACGATGGTATTTTTCTATGGCGGCCTCGTATTTCTTCGAGGCGCCGTGGCAGAACTTCGCGCGCGGCTTCCGGGCATGATGACGCTCATCGCGCTTGCGATTAGCGCGGCCTATCTTTATAGCATCGGCTCCGTTTTCTTCGGGAGCGGCATGACGCTTTTTTGGGAGCTCTCGACGCTTATCGCGGTCATGCTCCTCGGGCATTTCATTGAAATGAAGGCGGTGGCAAGCGCCAAGGGCGCGCTTCGCGAGCTTGCGAAACTCTTGCCGGATGTCGCCGAGGTAATCCGCGGCGGGAAAATCACTACTGTTTCTCTCGCGGACCTGCGGCAGGGTGACATCTCCCTTGTGCGTCCGGGGGGGAAGGTTCCTGCTGACGGCATTGTCGTTTCGGGCGATTCCGAAGTGGACGAGTCGCTCATTACCGGCGAGTCCCGGCCGGTCGTGAAAAGCATGGGCGCGGAAGTAATCGCAGGGTCAATCAATGGCGACGGCAGTTTACAGATTAGCATTCAAAAAACAGGCGAGCAGACCTTTCTTGCGGGTGTTATGCGTCTTGTCGCGGAAGCCGAAACGTCGAAATCACGCCTCCAGCTTCTTTCCGACCGCGCGGCATTCTATTTAACGATACTCGCCGTGACTGCCGGGGGAGTTACGCTCGTTGCCTGGCTTGCGGCGGGGCAGTCGTTCGGTTTTGCGGTTGAACGGCTTGTGGCGGTACTTGTCATTGCCTGTCCGCACGCGCTCGGACTCGCGATTCCGCTCGTGGCGTCCATTTCAACGACGATGGCGGCGAAAAGCGGCTTCTTCGTGAAGCGCCGCCTCGCGCTCGAGGCGGCGCGTAGCATCACCACGGTGCTTTTTGACAAAACGGGCACGCTCACTGAAGGAAAATTTTCCGTTATGAAAGCGAGTTCAGACGAAACACTCGCGCTCGCGGCGGCAGTTGAAGCGCATTCAGAGCACCCGATAGGCAAGGCGATAGCCGCGGAGGCGGCGAAACGCTCTCTCGCGGTGCACGAAGCGACAAATTTTAAACGGCTTCCCGGAGTTGGGGCAGAGGCCACGGTTGGGGGAAAGAAAGTATTCGTTGGGCATCGTGGAGGAACCGACATTGTGGTTGAAGTCGATGGAAAAGCGATTGGTAGCATTTCTCTTGCCGACACCGCTCGTCCTGAAGCAAAGGCGGCCGTAGCGGCACTACAGAAGATGGGGCTCGGGGTCGCGATGATCACCGGGGACTCGGAGGAAGTTGCGAAGCAGGTAGCGACAGAACTCGGCATCGAGGAATATTTCGCACGTGTAGTACCGGAGGAAAAAGTGAACAAAGTGAAATTACTGCAAAGCAAGGGCGAGCGGGTTGCGATGGTGGGGGATGGGGTGAACGACGCTCCGGCGCTCACGCAGGCTGATCTTGGTATCGCGATTGGGGCGGGCACGAATGTTGCGATTGAGTCCGCCGGCATCATCCTCGTGCGAAACGACCCGCATGACATTCCGAAAATTATCAAACTTTCGAAGCTCACGTACACCAAAATGATCCAGAATCTCTTCTGGGCGACTGGCTACAATATCGTGGCACTTCCTATTGCTGCTGGCGCGCTCGCTTTCAAGGGAATTATTCTAGAGCCCGCGGTTGCGGCAGTTTTTATGTCGCTTTCAACCGTTATCGTAGCGGTGAATGCCTCATTGCTGCGTCGTGCTAAACTGTAAGTCTAACGCAATAGCATGGAAAAAAATTCAAATATCATTATCGGCGCAGTACTTCTCATTGTCGGTATCGGTCTCGGGTATGTGATCTCCAGCAACTCATTTAGAGGCTCCAGCGGGTACATGATGTCAAACGGCTCTATGATGAGTCAAAATATTGACCGACACTTTATTGAGGAGATGATTCCCCATCACGAAGGGGCGATTGAAATGGCAAAGCTCGCACTTCTGCGCTCGAAGCGCCCCGAGATGCTCTCACTCGCAAACGGCATCATCGAGGCACAAACGCGTGAAATTAACGACATGAAAGCGTGGTATGAGGATTGGTTTGGAACTCCCGTATCGTCTGATGCAAGCGGAATGATGGGCGGCATGGGGCACGGAGCGGGGATGCAGATGGGGAGCGTGGAGGGCGATCTGGACGCTCTTAAGACTGTTGCGGCCGCGGAGTTCGACCTTGAGTTTATTCGGCAGATGATTCCACATCACGAGATGGCCGTTATGATGGCACGGATGCTTGCGGCAGGAACCGCGCGCACAGAAATGAAGGAGCTTGCAGACAACATCATTGTGTCACAGAGTCGAGAAATCGACGTGATGCGCAGCTGGTACAGCGCATGGAAGTAGAATGTCTTGAATAAAATGGCATATGAACAAACCTATTTTGTACGGAGCGGGATTTCTTGCGGTCATCGTCTTCCTGCTTGTCGGCAGTACCTGGTGGTCGCGCGCTCTTGAGCGCGACCCGCAAGGCACATCGGTGCTCCTTTCCCAAAGCGGCCTGCATTGGCACGCCAAACTCATAATCCGTATCAATGGCGAAGAATTTCCCATTCCTGCAAATCTTGGCCTCGGGGTGGTGCATAACCCGATTCATACGCACGATGACGAACCGGGGCTCGTCCATATGGAATTTGGCGGGCTTGTGCGCGCAGAGGATCTGGCACTTGGAAAGTTTTTTAAGATATGGGGCAAGCGATTTGATAGCGGCGGCATCTTTGAGTACGAAGCAGAGCAAGGAAAGTTCACTATGACGGTAGACGGGGTACCGAGTGAGGAATTTGAGAATTACTCGATGCGCGATGGTGATGTCATCGAGATTAGCTACGAATAGGGAAAGAGCGTTCAAAATACAAAACGGCGGC
>MFLV01000017.1:5008-14539 GCA_001781435.1 Candidatus Kaiserbacteria bacterium RIFCSPLOWO2_01_FULL_51_21 | reverse complement strand
GTTTTGTGCTACTTTCTACTGCTTCTTTGAACTACTGCTTCTTTGAAATTTTTTGCCAGAGGAAGATACCGAGAAGAACAAGGTCAACAAGCACCACGATCACAATGAGAGCCCCGAAGAGCCCCATTCCTCCCATCATACCCCAGTCACCGTATCCGTATCCCATCATACAATTTTGATTAGTTTTTAATTTTTTCCACTAAAAAAACCCACAGCCACACACTTGCTGCCACAAGCACGTTCCAAAACACGAATCCACCGATGAAATTCCCGAACGTGAAGACGCTTGGCACTGCGTTAACATTCATATGCACTGCGTAATAGATGAACGTTCCCCGTGTTTGCGGCACAAGAAAGAAGAGCACGTAGCACACGACGTAGGCAATGGAGACCCATGCCATACTGATCTTAAGGAGGCGTTTTGTACGCATACTATAATAAAAATAGGTGTGAATAATCTCTTCTAGTATAGCATCTCTTCTGCTCCTCCGCGAAACACCTTACAGCTTCTCAATTTTCTCCCATGGGCGGCCGGGAACGCCAAAATGGCCGTAGGCAGCTGTTTCGCGGAAGATGGGACGGCGAAGCCCCAAACGCTCGATAATCGCAAGAGGGCGAAAATCAAAATGCTTATTCACGATATCGGTCAGATTTTTTCCGGTGTCGTCAACTGCCTCGACCATAACCGGCTCGGGGCGCCCGATAGCGTAGGCGACGGTGACAAGAACTTTTTTCCCGTAGCCGTTCGCCACCAGATTTTTTGCAACAAAGCGGCACATATAGGAAGCCGAGCGATCGACTTTCATTCCTTCTTTTCCGGAGAGACATCCGCCGCCGTGCGGGATGAGTCCTCCATAGGTATCCACCATGATTTTGCGTCCCGTAAGTCCCGCATCTGCCATAAAGCCTCCTTGCACGAAGCGCCCGGTTGGATTCACCAGGATTTCTATATTCGAGAGGTCTCCGAGGACTGGCGTGAAGAGGTGTTTCGTCAGCCCCTCGCGCACGGTTTCGAGCGTCACCTCTTCAGCATGCTGGGCGCTTGAAAGCGCGGTGATGACACGGTTTTCTTTTATGGTCACTTGTGTCTTGCCGTCAGGGCGGAGCCACCCGAGGGTGCCATCGCGGCGGATTTTTTCGAGCCGTCGCGCAAGCGCATGCGCGTAGACGACGCCCGTCGGCAGAAATTCTTTCGTCTCATCGGTGGCGTAGCCGTACATGATGCCCTGGTCGCCGGCGCCTCCGGTATCGACGCCGAGCGCAATGTCAGGGGATTGTTCCGCAATGCGCACGAAAACTTCGAGAGTATCCTCATATCCGATAGATTTATACACCTCGCGGGCGATTGCTTCGTAATCAACTTTTGCTTTCGTGCGCACTTCGCCTCCGATCATAAGTGTGCCGTGGCTTCCCAACACCTCGATGCCGGTGCGGCTTAAGGGATCCTGGGTGAGACAGGCATCGAGAATGGCGTCAGATATCTGATCGCACACTTTATCGGGGTGCCCCGCAGTAACGCTTTCCGTCGTGTAGAGCTTCAAGAGATGAAACATACTGTGGTTTAAAAATGAATAATCTCCTTCGCAAAGGAGATTATCGACAAAAGATATCTTTCCCTGCAAAGGGCTGGAAGTGGCACAACGCTCTTAGAGCAGTTGCCGGCGGGTCGCAGAGCCAGAACTCTCACCGCACTCTTGATACGTACTATTAAGTTGTAGTTACCAGTATATACACCTCGCAGTTAATTGCAAAATGGACGGGCAAAATTACAGGGGATTGACAAAATTAGACTTATTTGATAGACTTGTTTTGTAACTGAAATCTCACCGGGTTTTGCTTTTTAGGGACTTTTCCTAAATCTTTAAGCGCTCGCGCTTTATCTAAAACTCACGAGACCCTAGCCGCCTTTATTCTTATTAGGCTAGAAGTTATGGAGGGTCAAAAGCCCTTTTAGATAACGCTATGTATTCAGGAAGTTCACATAATAGGGGATTTTCTCATTCCCGCGCTCGCAGTAAGCCGTACCATCGGGGCGGCGGCAATCCGCGCTTTGGCGGCGGTTTTCCTCGTGGAGGGACTCCCCGTCGCGGCGGGAGGGGGCCTGGAGAAAATATTCACATCTCCAAATTTATAAACAAAGCGGTTGTAACCGAAGAGATAGAGTATGTTGCTCCCACGCATCAATTTATTGATTTTGCCATTGACCAGAGTCTCAAGCGCTCCATTGCCGCGAAGGGCTACGAAGTGCCCACACCGATTCAAGACCGCGCCATCCCGCACATTCTCGAGGGAAGGGATTTATTGGGTGTTGCGAACACCGGCACGGGAAAGACCGGCGCTTTCCTTATTCCACTTATCAATAAAGTGCTTCTTGATCCACGCGAGCGCGTGCTTATTATCGTCCCGACGCGCGAACTCGCGATTCAAATCGATGCGGAACTGCGGGGTTTCGCGGCAGGTATGAGGATTTTTTCCGTGTGTGCTGTGGGCGGCGCCCCCATCGGCCGACAAGTCGCGGACCTGAAACGTCAGTACAATTTTATCATCGGTACTCCGGGGAGGCTTAAGGATTTGCTTGAGCGCAGGCTCTATCAATTGTCGAACTTCAACAGCGTTGTGCTCGACGAAGCAGATCGAATGCTCGATATGGGGTTTCTGAATGATATGCGGTTCGTTATGCGGGGGCTTCCCGCGAAGCGGCAAACGCTTTTCTTTTCTGCGACGGTTTCTCCTGAAATCGACAAGCTCATCAATGAGTTTCTTCGCAACCCCGTTCGCATCTCGGTCAAAACGGGCGACACGGCGAAAAATGTCGAGCAAGATGTCGTGAAAGTCAAAAATGGTTCGTCGAAACTCGAAGTGCTTCACGGTCTTCTTGCACAGGAGGGGTTCAGCAAAGTGCTTATCTTCGGCCGCACGAAGCACGGTGTCGAGAATCTTTCCAAGAGCTTGCGGCAAAAGGGGGTTGCGGCTGAATCAATCCACGGCAATAAAAATCATTCCCAGCGCCAGCGCGCACTCGGGAATTTTAAAGACAACCGTGCCCGGGTTTTGGTCGCAACCGATGTTGCCGCGCGCGGGCTCGACATTCCCGATGTCTCCCACGTCATTAATTATGATATTCCGGCAACCTACGACGATTATGTGCATCGTATCGGGCGGACCGGCCGTATCGGAAAGCGCGGCAAGGCGCTTACCTTCATCGAGTAATACTATGAAGAATGAAAATCCGCCTCAGAAAGTCAGGCATGTGTATGGCGCTCAGGCGTATAAGCCCACGATTTCGGTTATTTTGATCTGCCGGTGCGGCAATAAATATCTAAAGACGCGGAAAGACCAGGTTACCTGTGTTCGGTGTATGTGCAAGTAGCGCTGCGGTACCGGCTGTTTTTGTGTTATACCCCGCAAGATAGCCATACTCTGTAACTGATCAAAAACTTCGGATATTTTTCTCTCACGGGGTATACCCCGTAGTAGATTTTGGCATTGTTGGGTGTGTGCCACAAAATCACCAAGGACAGTATTGTCCAAAGAGCTGTGTGCAGATAATCAGACTGGCGTTTCCAACAAGGGAATAATGCCAAAATTCACTATCGGGGTATACTTATTGCTATGAAAAGCACAGCCCGGCTCAACATACTCCTGATTGTCTCCTTTCTTGTAGCGACCGTTGTTGTTTTTTGGGGTGGACTCAAAGAAAGAGAAACACTTGAAATAATCAATTTGATCACGACGCTTTCGGTGACTATGGCCGGTTTTGGCCTCGTCGCCTTCCAGATCGCCCGCGGCTCAGACGAACTCCGGAATGATTTTATCGAAACGAGCATCCTTATGATCATGAGTACCATCATGAGTCTCTTTTATCTCATCTATCCCGACAAGGCGTTTCTCAACGTCAACTTCGGCGAATTAAGTATTTTTTCTTTTTTCTGGGCGTTCATACTTCTGCTTATCATCCTCATTGACCATCGCCTCGGGATTCTCAAGTAATGCAAGGAAGATTTATTGTTGTCACCGGACCTTCGGCGGCTGGGAAAAGTGCCTTGGTCGCGGAGCTGCTCCGGAGGATTCCACACTCTGCCCGGCTTGTTACACTCACCACTCGTCTTCCTCGTCCCGGGGAAAAAGATGGGTTTGATTATTATTTTGTCTCGCGGGCGCAGTTCGAAGAGCGGCTACGTCAAAATGAATTGTTTGAACAGGCGGAGGTATACGGGAATCTCTACGGCTCCTCAAAGCGGGTACTTGTTGACTTTCTGAAGCGCTACCCATTTGTTTTTGCCGTTATCGATGTTAAGGGTGCACGGATACTGAAGGAAAAATTGCCTGAATCGACCGTTATATTTCTTCGCCCCGGCTCTCTTCAAGATATTGAGAGACGTCTCAAAGAGGAGCGTATGGGTGTGCCGGAAGAGGAAATGGCAAGGAGACTCCAAACGGCAGCGGGAGAGATGGCTCTTGCCGAAACCTTCGACATAGTGGTAGAGAATGTTGACGGCCGCTTTGATGAGACGGTGTCGGGAGTTTTGAAACTTCTCGGACTGTGAAACCGCGCATAGAAAAAATACGACAGATTCTTGCCAAAGAAAAACTTGCGGCATTTGTCGTTTTCAACCATGAAGACGATAATAAAAATCTTTTCTATCTCACTCACTTCAGCGGCAGCTCTGGGGTACTCGTCGTAACCAAAAAACAAGCGTTTCTTTTTGTCGATGGGCGCTACAAAGAGAGAGCGCGGCAAGAAGCTCTCCACTCTAGAATCGTGAATACGCTGCGCCGCGAAAGCTCTGGCGAGGTGATTGCCCGTGCGCTTAGACTCGGAAAAGTCCGCAAGGGCGCGCGGGTCGGTTATGAGGGAAAGCGTGTCTCTGTGCTCCTGGAGCGAGAGTGGAGGAAGTACGTTCCAGCAAAAATGATTCCGACTGATTTTCTCGTTGAGAGGATGCGGCAGTGCAAGGACAAGAGAGAGATTGCGGCGCTTTCCCATGCGTGCAAAGTGACAAGCGCGATTTTCACTGAAATTTCAAAGCGCATTCATGCCGGTATGCGCGAGTGCGACATCGCCGCGGAAATCGACCACCGCTTGCGCAAAGCCGGAGCAACTGCTCCGAGTTTCCCGACGATAGTTGCGGGAGGCCAGAATAGTGCGCTCCCGCACCATAAAACCGGCAATAGGCGCGTGCGCGCAGGGGAACCTGTGGTGATTGATTTCGGAGGAGTATTTGAAAGTAGTTATTGTTCCGATCTCACGCGTACGATATTTGTGCCGGGTAAGAAACCCTCAAAGAAACTTATGGAAATTTACGATATTGTGCTTGCGGCAAACAAAAAAGCTTTCAGAGATGTGAAGCCCGGCATGAGTTGGAAAAACTATGATGCCATTGCCCGCGATTACATCGCAAAGAGTGGCTACGGGAAGGAATTTCTGCACGGACTCGGACACAGCCTCGGTCTTGAGGCGCACGACCCGTATAATTACAAAAATGACCCGATTACCACAGGCACCGTATTTACCAATGAGCCCGGCGTCTACCTTCTGGGTCTCGGCGGCGTGCGCATTGAAGACGACTTGGTTATGACTAAGAGCGGTCCGAAACGCCTCACAAATACGCCGCAGTAAGGGGAAATTGATTGACGTTCGTGGCACTTCAAGGTATAGTTGTGTACGCCTGAAGTGCCTCGGGCCGCAGGCTTTTTTTATTGCGGAACCATGGAAATTAGAAACATTGCTATTATCGCTCACGTTGACCATGGGAAGACGACGCTTACCGATGCTCTGCTTCGGCAAACCGGAGTAGCGGAAGAGGGTTTTACCATGGATACAAATGCGCTTGAACTTGAGCGCGGTATTACGATTTACGCCAAAAATGCCGCTCTGTTCTATCCCTTGGAAACTCCTTCGATCCTGAAGGCCTCAGGACTGAAGGGCTCGGGACGTTCCGCAACCAAGATAAATATCGTTGATACGCCGGGGCACGCGGACTTCGGCTCGGAAGTCGAGCGGGTGCTTCGCTCCATCGACTCGGTGCTTTTGGTCGTTGACGCTCAGGAAGGACCGATGCCGCAGACGCGTTTCGTTCTTAAGAAATCGCTCGAACTCGGACTCCGGCCCATCGTGGTCATCAATAAAATAGACAAGCCGGCGGCGGACCCAGCGCGGACCGAAGAGCAGGTACTTGAATTGTTTCTGGAACTTGGCGCAAACGACCTCCAGGCGAACTTTCCGGTGGTCTATGCGAACGGGCGGGCGGGTATCGCAAAGAAAAAACTCGGAGACGAGTCAACCGATTTAACGCCACTCCTTGATACTATCCTTGAGCATGTGCCGTCGGCCTCCGCTTCTTCCGGGGATATGCCGCTTCGATTGCAGTCGTTCAATCTTGGGTACGATAATTTTCTCGGTCGTCTCGCGGTCGGGCGTATTTATGAAGGCACGGTTCGGGCCAATCAAAACGTATTTATAAAAAAGCCAAGCGGAGAGAGCCGGCCGGGAAAAATTACCAAAGTATTTACCTTCAGAGGTCTCAAACGCGAGGAAACGGAAAGCGCGAGTACCGGCGACATTGTGCTCGTTGCGGGGCTTCCGGACATCGATATCGGCGAAACCGTGACCTCGAGCGCAGATGCAGAACCGCTTCCCGCCATTGCCGTTGATGCGCCGACCATCGTTCTTAGTTTTCTCGTCAATAATTCCGCCTTTGCGGGGCGCGAAGGTAAGTTCGTGACCTCGCGTCAGATTCGTGAGCGGCTCGAGCGTGAGCTTGAAATCAATGTCGGCCTTCGGGTGGAATTTAATGCAGCCGATTCTTTCACGGTGTATGGCCGCGGAGAACTCCATATTGCCATCCTCCTTGAGAATATGCGCCGCGAAGGTTATGAGCTCCAGGTGTCCCAACCCAAAGCGATTATCAAAGAAGAGGACGGGAAGAAACTCGAACCGTTTGAAGAAGTTCTCATTGATACCCCGGGCGAATATCAGGGCGTACTTATCGAACGACTCGGAACGCGCGGCTTTATTCTGCAGGATCTTCGCGCGCACGGTCAGTCGGTTCGTTTGACCCTTCTTGGCCCCACCCGCGGACTGCTCGGCTATCGCAATCAATTCGTGATCGACACCAGGGGCGAGGGGATTCTTTCTTCGCATTTTGTGGGGTTTCGCCCTTATGCGGGAGAAATACGTAAACGCGCAACCGGTTCAATGATCTCAATGACCGCAGGCAAGACGCTCGGTTTTTCCCTGTGGAATCTTCAGGAGCGCGGCGTGCTCTACATCGGTCCCGGCACCGAAGTGTATGAGGGCATGGTGATAGGCAACACCTCGAAAGGCGAGGAGATGGAAGTGAATCCGACCAAAGGCAAACAGCTTACCAACATGCGCGCCTCGGGCTCTGACGAAGCGATCCATTTGGTGCCGCCCTATGAACTTACCATTGAACGCGGTCTCGAAATCATGGCAGAGGACGAGTACTTGGAGATTACGCCAAAAAGTGTGCGTCTGCGGAAACAGTATCTGACCAACCTCGAACGGACGAAGGCGCGCCGCGCCTGATCTCTTTGGTAGAATCAAAAGGTTAAAGAACCTAACGCCATTATTTTTGAGATAGGTTCTAGTAAAAACAAGCACTGCCGCAATCATGCTCAAGCGTTTATTTCGCATCTCTCATATTGATATAAAGGAGCCGCCGAAGGCGAGCGTGTGGGACGTGCTCCGAGCAATGTGGCAGGGCGTTAAGCCCGACCGCTTTTCTTTTTTTACGGTTGTTATCGCAGTTACGATTGCGATGGGTATCAGCGTTTTTGTGCCGCTTCTCTATAAGCACTTTTTTGACCTCCTTGCCGATGCGAATCGCGCATTTGCCCGGCCGGAACTCATTCGAGTCATCGTTATCGTCGCCTTTCTCAACGGGACGAACTGGCTTTTATACCGGGGTGCCATGATGCTCAACGGCCACTTCCAAGCTCACACTATGGCGAGACTTCGCCAGCTTTCGTTTGACTATCTGTTAGACCATTCCTACACTTTTTTTGCCAATACCTTTAGCGGGGCTCTGGTTCAGCGGGTTGGACGATTCGCCCGCTCTTTTGAGCGTCTTGCGGATAGTCTCATTTACAACATGATTCCGCTTGTCGTCACCATTGTGGGTGCCGTCATCGTTGTTTCTCTTATCGAGCCCCTTTTTGCCATGGTGATCGGCGTGTGGGTTTTGCTTTTTTGTGCCTTTAATTTTCTTTTCTCTCGCTGGAAATTGAAATATGACATCGCGATGGCAGCCGCCGACTCGCGCACGACCGCGGTGCTCTCTGACACCATCACCAATCACAACACCGTGGCGCTTTTCACTGCGGCGCCGAAAGAGTCTGCTTTCTTCAGGCAGGTCACGAATGACCAGGCCTCTATCACGACGCTTGCGTGGAGCCTTGGTAGTGTGGTTGATGCGGTGCAGGTTGCCTTGATTTTTGTTGTTGAGTTTTTTGTTTTTTATTATGGCATCGGACTCTGGGAGTCCGGGGCACTTTCAATAGGAACCTTCGTGCTCTTGCAGGTGTATGTCATTCAACTCGGGAGCCGACTATGGGATTTTGGTCGCATCATCCGCGTTGTGTATGAGAGTTTTGCGGACTCAAAAGAAATGCTCGATATCCTCAATCTTCCCCACGAAATTATCGACAGACCAAATGCTACGGAGCTTAAGGTGCCGAGGGGCGAAATCGCTGTGGGGCATCTTACCTTTCGGTTCCAAGCATCTACAAAAGTACTTGACGACATCACCCTTACCGTTCGGGCGGGCGAAAAGGTTGCGCTCGTTGGCCCCTCGGGTGCCGGTAAAACCACTTTTGTGAGGCTCTTGCTTCGTCTGTACGAAGTGCAAGAAGGAAGTATTCGTATTGATGGGCAGGATATTCGGGAAGTGACTCAAGAGAGTTTGCGCCGGGCAATCGCGCTCGTGCCGCAGGAGCCGATTCTTTTTCACCGGACGCTCCGAGAAAACATTCGCTACGGGAAACCGGATGCGTCAGAAAGGGAGGTGGAAGCGGCGGCATCACTTGCCCACTGTGATGAATTTATTGAACATCTGCCACGCGGCTATGACACCTACGTAGGCGAGCGAGGGGTGAAGCTCTCCGGCGGGGAGCGTCAGCGAGTTGCGATTGCGCGCGCCATGCTTAAAAATGCGCCGATTATTATTCTTGATGAAGCAACCTCGAGTCTTGACTCGCACTCGGAAGCGCTTATTCAAGATGCTCTTTCTAAACTTATGGAGGGGAGAACCACGGTTGTGATTGCACACCGTCTTTCAACCATTCGCAAAATGGATCGCATTGTAGTGCTTGAGCAGGGGCAAGTTCACGAAGAGGGAACCCATGAGGAGTTGGTTGCCCGCGAAGGAGGTTTGTATCGGAAGCTCTGGGAGCTCCAGGCCGGAGGATTCATTCAGGAGTGAACCCCGTTAGAGAACTCACACTGGGTATTGAACCCCGTTCGTAATGGGAGAAATGCGCCCCGCGGCTTGCCGCGGGGCATTCTCTAAC
>MFLV01000017.1:0-5000 GCA_001781435.1 Candidatus Kaiserbacteria bacterium RIFCSPLOWO2_01_FULL_51_21 | reverse complement strand
CGCGGGCCTCAAATGTGTCGCCGTGATCTGGTCAGGAGTTAAAGTCCTCCGCCCCCTGGTATTCCAGGTTCTGGAAGTGGAGGCGGACCCACCCGGTCTCCACCAAGTCGATCTTCAAAAGCCTATCATCGCCGTCTCGCTCTTCGTCATCGAGGCCGCGGCTCATCGCGTAAGCGGTGAAATTTGAGAGCACCCCATGACCGACAATGGGGATGATCTCACTGTCAGACTCTTCCACATCGGAGATTTGTCGAAGTTTCTCGACCAGGGCGTCACGGGCCGTCTCCCCATAGTCGAGCAACATCTCGTAGGCTTCGCGGTTATCGACGTACGGCTGCATCTTGCCGCCTAGGCGATTGAAGATTGTCCAGGCTTCCTTGTGGTCCTCCGGAATCCACAGGGAGGGGATCGGCTCGATGCAGATTCCCATCGGGGCAAAGATGAGCCCCGCCGTAATGACTGCATACGGCGCCGGCGAGCAAAATGCCCGCCTGATGCAGGAGTTTTCGCTATTGTAGTGTCGGGTGACCGCTGCAGCTTGCTTCACCGCGACTTCGGGATTGGGAATCCGGAAGAAATCGGGGACCCCCTCCACTGCAGGAGACGTCTTTACGTGACGGATCAAATCAAAGGTCTGATGATTCATCTTGCCCCTCCCAGGCTTTAGATGCTTCTGCCACAAGCGAGTACTTGCAGTCCGGTGCGATTGTACCTCTAAACTACCTAATTGTTAATGCTGGGAAACCCTTGCAGCATAAGGCAGAATTAGGACCGAGGACCAAATAAAACGAAAGAGGGATAGAAATATTGAAAAGAGCCCGGCGCTAGGCCAGGCTCTTCTTTTCTTCGCACAGTTCTTCTACAGGAGAATGAGTGCGGCGGCTTTTCTCATTTCCGCCTCGATCAGAGCCGCACATTTCTTGTAGTCTTCCAGCGCTCCCTTCTCGTCAGGATCGGGGATGCCGCCGCCGTGCCTGTTCGCGATCTGCACGATAGGAGTGGTATTACCGTTGAGGCGCCGAAATACCTCTTCCTGCTCCGCCTCGCCTGCGCATACGATGTAGGTGAATTCGGCGAGGATGACACTTCCGATGTGGCGGCTGCTGTGGTCGCGGATATCGATACCGCGCTCCAACAGGCAGGTTACCGAGTGTTTGCTGGCAGGATTTCCCCAGTACGCACTGGGGCCGATCCCCACGCTCTGAACGTGGAAATCGGGGCCGAGCTCTCTTTTGAGCAAGGCTGCCATCATGGGGCTGCGGCGCTGATTGCCGACGCACACGCAAAGAACTTTTCTCATAGCTTTCTCCCTTGGGTCTGCTGATTTCGCTTCAAAGGTATCATGAATAAAAAATCTGTAAAGATTCTGCAACGAATTCTTCCATTGTGAGTCAGATAGCGATAGTATAAGACCATGAAAGGACTTCTTGCCATTGTCGCTCTCGCTGTTGTCGCTGTAGGAGTGTTCCTCTTTTTGCCGACAGCAAAGAGTCGCTGGTCTTCGCTTGGAGAGCCAAGGAGCACTATTGATTCCTTTAAAGCATGTGCCGCTGCCGGGTATCCGATTCAAGAAAGTTATCCTCGTCGTTGCAGTGTAGAAGGAAAAACCTTTACTGAAACTGTTGTACTACCAGATGTCGCAAATCTCATTCACGTGAAGGCACCGCTTCCAGATACGCTTGTGGGAAGTCCTCTTCTTATAGTGGGAGAAGCGCGAGGGAACTGGTACTTTGAGGCGAGTTTTCCGGTTCGACTCATCGATGCGGCGGGCACTCTTCTTGCAGAAGCTCCGGCGCAGGCAAAGAGTGACTGGATGACGACTGAGTTTGTGCCGTTTGAAGTCGAGCTTGATTTTCAACTGCCGACAACTGAGACCGGCACCCTTATCTTAAAGAAAGACAACCCCTCGGGACTTCCCGAGCACGATGCGAGCGTTTCTATTCCCGTTAGATTTAAATAGCCGTCACCGTATGTGCGCCACGGCGCACATGAAGCATAAGCGCGATGAGGAACGCAAAAACCGAAAATGCCATGAGGGGGTAGGTGATGTAGCCGAACTCAAAGAAAATGCGCGCGGCGCAGTCGGCGCCGTTTACTGAACAGGGTGCCGCACTTACCACATTCATTTGGAGAAGATGTTGGTAGAGTGCGATTGCGGCTCCGCCTATTGAAAGAGCGATGGAATAGTCAGCGATGCCAGAATCCCTTTTCCAAAGCGCGAGGGCGAAGAGCACTGCCTGCGGGTAGAGGAAAATTCTCTGGATATAGCAGAGCGGACAGGGAAGAATGCCCACGACCGTTGAGTGGTAAAGCGTTACCGCAATAGCGCCAAGTGTGAGAAGCAATGCCACAAGGAGTCCCCGTTTTTTTAAGAAAAGCAACAGGGGAGCGACAGAGGGCTTTGTGCGAAGAAAAAAAAGGACCAAAAGAATAACTGCAGCGCCCTGGAGCGCGACAACTCCGAGGGCAAGGAAAAGATTTAGCTGTTCTGGGGAGAAAAACACTACGGTGTAGTTGAAGTAGAGGCTTCTGAAGAGCCGCCGCTTAGAGGGGCGCCCGGCGCGATGCCTTCAGGAAGCGCGCAACTCGTTTTAGTCGAGAGCGTTTGCAGGGGCACTTCACCAGTTGCACGGGTGCCATCGGGGAATACCCATGTCGGATAGCCTTGAACGCCGGCATCGGTACATACCTTAAGTTGCCCTTTCCCGTTCGGCGTAGAGCATTCGGTATAAGGCAAAAGCTTCACTGATTTGCCGAAGAGTTTTTTCTGCGCCTGGCAGTGCGGGCACCAGAACGCGCCGTAGAAAATAGTACCCTTATCCTTGAGACATTGCGTGAATTCGTCGAGGGGTCCCGGTGTTGATTGGTAGTATGCCCAATAGCCGAGCGACCCCAAGACAATGAGACCGACGATTACAGCAAGGAGAGTGCTTGTTTTCATCCCTAATACTGTAGCAAATCAGGAACGAGACGCAAATGGCGGTTATCTCTCTTCAAGATCCAGGCATACAGAATTAATGCAATAACGCTTACCGGTTTTTGTTGGTCCGTCGTCAAACACGTGTCCAAGGTGCGAATCGCAACGCGCACAAATGATTTCTGTGCGTTTCATTCCTCCTGAATCGTCTCTATGCATTTCAATAGCACCGGGGAGTGCTTGGTCAAAAGAGGGCCAGCCGGTTCCTGAATCAAATTTTGCATTTGAACTAAAAAGGGGATTGCCGCACGCAGCGCAGACATAGGTGCCATCTTCTTTTTCGTGCACGTACTTGCCGGTAAAGGGAGCCTCGGTTCCTTTTTCCCGCAAGATTTTATATTGCTCAGGCGTGAGCATTTTTTCCCACTCCCTTTCGTTTTTCGGCACTGGTCGCTTCAGCATGTGGTTAGTCTACTTGGGCAAACATACTTTAGAAGAGTAGCAGGTTAGGGCTGAAAGGGGTATAGTCGCTTTGGCTCTGTATGGAGGAAGTCATGTCCCTACAGCTTGTTTCAAACCTGCCGGCGCGACGGCTTGGCCAAGACGCTCACGAAGGCTACATCTGCACCTGCCTTTGCCATCAAGGGCAACCGGTCCATTCGGGAAAAGAGTGCGGGTGCCAGGCTTGTTGGCACTGCGGGGCTCTGGTGGTTGCGAATACCACTGCGTTCCGTCAACAACAGGCCCTGTGCGGTGAAAATCGCAGAAACCGTCGTCGGATGGAGTAGCGGAAACTCGGGCGCCTTCGGGCGCCCTTTCGCATGCTACAATGCCCGCGATGTCGAAAGAAAAATTAAGAGAGCGCAAAGTGCGGGCACAAAAAATCAATGCCAAACTCAAACGGCTTTTTCCGAATGCAAAAATTGCACTCAAATTCAAAAATAATTGGGAGCTTTTGGTCGCGGTCGAGCTTTCTGCTCAATGTACCGATGTAATGGTCAATAAAGTAACTCCGAAACTCTTCAAAAAATATCGCACGCTTGATGCCTATGTAAACGCCAATCCAAAGGAATTTGAACAGGACATCAAATCAACGGGATTTTACCGCAACAAAGCGAAAAATATTTTAGCCGCCGCCAAACTTCTGAAGAACAAGTTTGGCGGCAAAATGCCAAAAACCATGAGAGAGATGCTCACCATTCCCGGAGTTGCGCGCAAGACGGCGAACGTTGTCTTGGGAAATGCCCACGGGGTTGTCGAGGGGATTGCCGTTGATACCCATGTGCGCCGCTTTGCGATTCGATTTGACCTTTCAGATTACCAAGACCCGGTTCGCATCGAACGCGACCTCATGGCGATTATTCCAAAAAAAGAGTGGTTCCCTTTTACCTACCGCCTCATCAATTACGGAAGGGCTGTTTGTCCCGCCCGGAAGCACAATTGTTCTAAACATCCGTTGACCAAAATCTACTCTCAAGCCGCGCATCTCTGGCCGAAAGCTCATTGATTGCCGAAGCTACCCACCGCAGGGTAGCATAAGAGTATGCAGAAAGTGGCGATTTTTGACGTGGACGGCACGATATTTCGTTCGAGTTTTGTCATTGAACTCACCGAGCGGCTTATTGATGAGGGGATTTTTGATGAAAAAGTCCGCGGAACCTATGAGAAGGAATTGCGGCGCTGGCAGGATCGCGAAGGCGGCTACGAGCATTATGTGAGCGCAGTGGTGAAAGCGTTCGTAGGAAATTTAAAGGGTGTGCGCTATGAGGATTTAAGTAACGTTGCTAAAGCGGTAATCGAAGAGCAGCAAAAACACGTGTATCGTTACAGCCGTGACTTAGTGAAAGAGCTGAAGCGCAAGAAGTATTTTTTGTTGGCCATATCGCAATCGCCGAAAGCGATCCTTGAAGGTTTTTGTAAAAATCTTGGTTTCGATAAAACGTATGGACGTATCTATGAACTTGGCCCTTCCAACCGCTTTACGGGAAAAATTATCGACGAGCATCTGATTATGAATAAAGCACATATCACGCGCCGGGCCGTGGAGAAAGAGAAGCTCACTCTTAAAGATTCTATCGGGGTA
>MFLV01000016.1:3258-10125 GCA_001781435.1 Candidatus Kaiserbacteria bacterium RIFCSPLOWO2_01_FULL_51_21 | reverse complement strand
TTTTGATTTTATACAAGGGCGGTTGCGCGATATAGAGGAACCCCCCATCCACAACCGGGCGGAAGTGCCGGTAAAAAAGCGTAAGAAGCAAGGTCCGGATGTGTGCTCCGTCAACATCGGCATCGGTTGCGATGATTATTTTGTGATAGCGAAGTTTCTCAAGGTTAAAAACATCGCCGATGGCGGTACCCATTGCGATGACTAAATTTTTGATTTGTTCGGAGGCAAGCATCTTATCAAGCCGCGCTCGTTCTATGTTGAGGATTTTGCCGCGAAGCGGCAGAATCGCCTGAATGCGCCGATCGCGTCCTGCTTTGGCAGTACCGCCGGCAGAATCTCCCTCGACGATAAAAAGTTCCGACTCCTTCGCCTCGCGGCTCTGGCAATCGGCAAGTTTCCCCGGAAGCGTCATACCCTCTAAAGCACCTTTCCGGAGCACTGAGTCCTTTGCCGCTTTCGCGGCCTTCCGCGCCTTAAGTGCAAGCACCACCTTGCCGACAATCGAACGCGCATCATCTGGATGCTCCTCCAAAAAAGCGGCAAAGCCCTCGCCGAACACCGTCTCGACGGCGCTTCGCGCTTCCACACTTCCCAATTTCGCCTTTGTTTGACCCTCAAATTGAATTTCGCGCAGCTTTACTGAAATGACCGCCGTGAGTCCCTCGAGCACGTCATCACCCGTGAAATTTTCCTCGCCATTCTTTGCGTTCCCATTTTTATGCGCGAAAGAATTAATCGTGCGGGTAAGGGCGGTCTTGAACCCGGTGACATGGGTGCCACCTTCGGGATTGTAGGTATTGTTTGCAAAAGCGGTGAGCCGCGGCAAGATATCGTCCACATACTGAAGCGCAACTTCAACATTCACTCCTTCTACTTCTTTCTCGACATAGAAAATATTCCGGTGCACCGGACTCTGGTATTGATTATAGAATTTCACGAGCGAGAGAAGACCCCCTTCGAAATAAAACGAGCATGAGGGTACCTCGAGCTCAAGCTCGCGGATGTAAAATACGTCTTTATCTTCGACTTTGCCCGTGACCGCGCGCGCATCAAGCAGGGTAACGCGCACCCCTTTCACAAGATACGCTTGCTGGCGCATGTGAGCGACGATTTTGCCCCAATCGAATTCGATTGTTTTGAAAATCTGCGGATCGGGCTCAAAGGTGATGATGGTGCCGGTGCGTTTCGAGGAGCCGATTTTTTTGACCGTCGCCTTGCGCTTGCCGCGCGTATACTCCTGTACAAAGATGCCCCCGTCGCGATGTACGACTGCTCGCAGATTGATCGAGAGAGCATTGACGACTGAAACCCCAACACCGTGCAAACCGCCGGAAACTTTGTATCCTTCGCCGCCGAATTTTGCTCCGGCATGTAAGGTCGTCATCACCGTCTCAAGCGCGGAGACTTTCGTCTGCTTGTGTACATCCACCGGGATACCGCGCCCGTTGTCGGCAACGCGCACGCGATTATCCGGAAGAAGCACGATTTCGATGTCGTTCGCATGAGTACCCATCGCTTCATCCCGGGCATTGTCAAAAACCTCCACGAGTAAATGGTGAAGGCCGTCGGGACCGGTGGTGCCGATATACATGCCGGGGCGTTTGCGCACCGGCTCTAAACCCTCAAGTACCGTGATGTCTTCCGCTCGGTAGCTTGCCTTTTTTTCTGGAGCTTTTTCAGCCATTCCTAAAGTTGTAACTCTTGCACGGCCATTAGTTCCAGGTTGCTTTCACCGCCACCCACACAACGATAGTGAGCGAAAGCAGCATAACCCCTGCCGCGTATATAAATTGTTTTTGATCCTTTTCCATTTTTAAACAAAATGGGCCGTCTTCCGGCCATTGCCCTACTACACAAGTATAGCAGAAAATTCCTTGCATTTCAAGGCTTTTTTACTTGTCTTAAGTGTATCGAAAGGCTCTTTTGCCCGATTTTCCTGTGGAAAATTTAGGGTGGATTTTAGGGTATAAAATGACCTTGTTTTGAGCGGTAAAAAAAGGACTTATCGCACGGTATAACCGCGCTTCAAAAGCGCGGCTGAAATTTTCTCCATGATGTTGTTCACTTCCTCATCAGTGAGTGTACGCTCAAACGATTGGAAAACAAGCCGATACGCAAGAGACACTTTCCCCTCTTTTTCAAAGCGATCAAATCGCCAGCTTTTGGAGA
Source organism: Candidatus Kaiserbacteria bacterium RIFCSPLOWO2_01_FULL_51_21 (assembly GCA_001781435.1). GTDB lineage: Bacteria > Patescibacteriota > Minisyncoccia > Phycocordibacterales > 2-01-FULL-51-21 > 2-01-FULL-51-21. The sequence goes on along the minus strand of MFLV01000016.1, from coordinate 7,956 downwards.
GAAGTCTCCCCGCTTCCTCTTTTACCAACTCATGAACCTCTTCTTCTTTAGTCTGCACAGATACCCATATCGCAACATCTCGAACAATGAATGGGTAGGGAGAGAGCGGTTCGTAGTGAGTGGTTGGAGAAGGGGGTACTTTTTCGTACAAAGATGGTGTGTCGGAAAGCCCCGGCCACTCTTCGAGCAGTACTTCGACCGGACCTTCTTTTTCGCTTATCGTACCGACCACCGTGCTCTCTTCGCTTTTTCCCCAAACCGTCCCTATTTCAAAAAGCTTTATTTCTTGAAGCCCAAGAGATTCTTTCATGTGGAGATTTTTTGCGAGCGCTGCGGTAAGATTTTCGAGAAGCGTGGCGCGCAGATACGGCTTAACACTGTCCGCTTTATTGAGAACTTCTCGCTCTCCTTTTTCCGTAAATACCGAGGTGATGACTTCAGAATATCCCTTAACGATTAATTCCTGGCGTATCTGCTCACCCCAGTAAAATCTTTTATTTACTTCCGCTTTGCGCGAGAATGGCGGAAGCTCTGTCACGGGAACTTTATCGAAGCCCACAATACGCCCTATTTCTTCAACTAAATCCTCTTTAATCCTCAAATCAAGCCGTTCAAAGGGAGAAGTAACGGTAAAACGCTCCCCTTCCCGTTCATAGACAAAAGCAAACTGCTTGAGCACTTGTTCGATTTCATTCACGGTAAGCTCAGTGCCAAGAATTTTATTCGCATCACTTGCAAAGAGAGTTATCTTCCGTTCCTCCGGCTCCGCGTAAATATCAAAAAAGCCTTCGACGACTCCGCCGGCAACTTTGACAATAAGCTCAACGGCGGCCGTAAGCCCGTAGCCGGTAATCTCCGGCGAGAGCTCATGCTCAAAGAGCACTGAGGCGTCCGTGCGCAACTTCAGTGCCTGCGCAGTTCTGCGGATGGCGGCAGCATTGAAATTCGCCGATTCGATGATGATATCGTGAGTATCTTTTGTGATTTCAGCCGATTTCCCGCCCTTCACCCCTGCAATACCAATAGGAACACTGGCGATTGCATCAACGATACAAAGAGTCTCCGGTGAAAGCTTATATTCTTTCCCATCAAGCGAAAGAAGTTTTTCTCCTGCTTTGGCGTTGCGAACGGCAATCTCATACATACCATCCTTATCGGCCAATTTCCCCATATCAAAAGCGTGGAGTGGCTGACCAAGTTCAAACATCATGAAGTTGGTTGCATCAACAACGTTATTGATGCTCCGCTGGCCGATCGACTCCAGCCGCTCCTTGAGCCAGCCGGGCGAAGGGCCAACCGCAATATTCTCGACGATTGCCGCCGCATATGCCGGGCAAAGTTCGCGATTTTCAACCGAAACAGTGAGTACATTTGAATCGGGAGTAAGCGGCGGATGCGATGCAAGAGGATCCCGTGAAAGAGGAACATTCAGAATGACCGAGAGCTCTTTGGCAATACCGCGGTGGGAAAGGCAGTCATGTCCGCGATTCGGCGTAATTTTCACATCAAGCACTTCATCACCTCTCGCTTGTTCAAAGCTTTCTATTTCAAAAGCGTGAAAGGTGAGTGTCTCAGCAAGTTTTTCTACAGAGGGCAACTCCGCGTCAAAAAAAGATTGGAGCCAGCTACGGGAAATCTTCATACCTAAAATTGATTGATGAACCGAAGATCCGCCGAATGCATGAGGCGCACGTCATCGATGCCCCACCGAAGCATCGCAAGCCGGTCTAATCCCCCGCCGAAGGCAAAACCACGATACTTTTCCGGATCTATCCCGTAATTACGAAGCACGTTCGGATGGAGCATCCCCGCGCCCATGATCTCGATCCAGCGATCGCGTAGTTTCTCCGGAGCATTCTCTCCGGTTACGCGCATGTCCACTTCAACGCTTGGCTCGGTAAAGGGGAAAAAACTCGGACGAAAACGTATCTCCGTTTTTCCGTGCATGAGCTTAGTGAAGAAATGCTCAAGCGTTCCTTTAAGTTCAGCAAGCGAAGCCTCTTCGCTTATGACAAATCCGTCGATTTGGAAAAACTCCGCCTCATGCGTCATGTCCGTCGCCTCGTTGCGGAAGACTTTTCCCATTGCCACCCCCCGATAGGGAGGCAACATATTCTTTTTCTTCTGCTCTTCAAGATAGTGGAGATGGGCCGAGGTCGTGTGAGTTCTCAAAACCATGCCCGGCTCCCCTTGTATAAAAAAGGTGTCCTGCATATCGCGCGCGGGGTGGTCTTTCGGGACGTTCAACACATCGAAGTTATAACGCTCGCTTTCGATGAGCGACCCTTCTTCGAGAGTAAAGCCCATGTCGTAGAAAATAGCGTTCGCCTCCCGGATAAGATGCGAGATGGGATGAAGATGGCCTTGCATAATTCTATTATACCTTGAGCCGCCCCCGGGACTTGGCCACAACTCTCGACTCGCCCGCCGCTCGTCTCGGTCGCGACCCCGCCTCGCGGTCTCGCGTACTCGCTCGACAACGCTCCGGCTTTCAAGTCCCAAATGACTCTGGAGCCGCCCCCGGGACTTGAACCCAGAACCTTCTCTTTACAAAAGAGTTGCTCTACCGTTGAGCTAGGGCGGCGTTTTCCCGGAAATTATTCGTTAATATAGCCTCGGGGGCTTTTTTGTTTCGATTCGGAGACACTGCGAAGAAACTCCGAAACGGAGTCGTTACGCGCCGGTGTCCCCCTTCCTTTTATCATATTCACAACTTTGAGCAATCGCCGTTCAAGAAAATGAAGACCTCGCAGGAGAAGAATCGTGAGGCTGTGCGCCGCTTCTCGCAGGAGATGCTTTGCTAAGTCCGGCCGAGGATTGGGTGCTAGGGCAAAGAGACGCTTAGCATAGTGAAGCACCAAAGCATCGGCTTTTGCCCTGAACTTGGAAATAAGCACTCGACCTCTCCGAAGCTCCCAGTGCTTCAGCGCAAGAAAGCCGCAGAGCGCCGAAAGAGTAACACTAAATGCAATGGCTGCTCCCATGATTACCGGGTTGAAAAACGAATAAACCGCCCGATTTCAATGCGTTCGCCGAATTTTTGAACTGCGGCGTCAATAAGATCCTTGACGGTTTTCCCTTCGTCTTTAATAAAGGATTGCTCAAGCAGGATGCGGTCCGCCTCCGCCAAGGCGCCGGCAGGAATATCCGCTCGAGACAGATAGTCAGGATTCGTCGCCGCAACCTGCATCGCAACAGCATACGCAAGTTTCAGAAATTCCTCATTTTTCGCAACGAAATCCGTTTCGCAGGAAAGCATCACCATGGAACCTATCATTTTTGTGCTGTGAATGTAGGCGGAAACGGCACCGGCGCCGAGTGTGCGGTCTGCCTTTTTCTCCGCAATCATTGCGCCCTTTTTCTGCAAAAGTACCAGTGCTTTTGCACGGTCACCGCCCGCTTCTTCAAGCGCCTTTTTAATCTGCATGACCGATACCCCGGTCTCACCGCGTAATGCTTTTATATCATCAGTCGTTATAGCCATAGTTCACCGACAACTAACAACAGCGTATTGCTGCTAGGTTGTTTGTCATTTGTTGTCCGTTGTTTGTTTCTTCCCCGAAGCGTAGGCAGCAGCAATTTCATTCACGAAAAAGGAAATGCTCGCCATCGTGGCATCGTTGCCGACGATTGGATAGGTTACCTCCGTAGCATCACAATCCGAGTTGATAAGGGCAATGGTTGGAGTTCCCGTTTTAAGAGCCTCGGTGACCGCGGCTCTCTCCATTCTTGTATCAACGATAAAGAGCGCATTCGGCAATTCTTTCATATCCTTAATACCCGAAAAGTTCATTTCGAGGTCTTCGATTTCCTTATCAATGGCAAGCCTCTCCCATTTAGTGTACTTCGAAAGCTCACCCTTCTCCCGCGCCCTTGTAAGATCGGCAAGGTGTTCCAACCGCTTCTTGATTTGATTCCAGTTTGTGATGGTGCCGCCGATCCAGCGACTGGCAACGTAGGGCTGATTCAGAGAGGTTGCCGCCTTTGCAATCGCTTCGCGCGCCTCAGGCTTACCGCTTACAAAAAGAAGCGTCTTTCCTTCTTTGCCAAGAGTCTCTGCAAATTCTTTTGCGGCGTCTAAGAGCTTCTCGGTCTCGGTCAGGTCAAAAATTTCAACGCGGTTCTTGGTGCCGAAAATATAGGGAATGACCGATGGATGCCGGCGTGAGCGAGAATATCCAAAATGAGCACCCGCCTTGAAGAGCTCGTTGATAAGACTACTCTTTTCAGCCACTTTTTCAGCCATATTTTTGAAGTATATCCCAATCACCTCTCCTCTGCAACCTCGTTAGAGGCCCTTAAGAAGAGACTCCTCTCTCGGCGCTCCCTCGGCGGGTGAGCGCCTCGAGAATCTCGTCAATATGCCCATCCAAAATCACGGCAACATTGTGCCAACTTTCTTTAATGCGGTGGTCGGTTACGCGGTCTTGAAGCATATTGTAGGTGCGGATTTTTTCGGAGCGGTCTCCCGTGCCAATCTGTTCTTTCCGGTTCGCCGCGTACTTTTTTGATTCCTCTTCTTCGTGCGCCGCTTCCAGTTTCGCTGTTAAGACTGCCATCGCGCGTTCACGATTTTGTGCCTGGCTCCGCTCTGATTGCGAGCGTGCGTCAATGCCGGTCGGCCTATGAATAAGACGAACCGCGGTTTCCACTTTATTGACATTTTGCCCGCCCGCTCCCCCGGAGCGCGAGAATTCC
>MFLV01000016.1:0-3171 GCA_001781435.1 Candidatus Kaiserbacteria bacterium RIFCSPLOWO2_01_FULL_51_21 | reverse complement strand
TGTCGGCACACGCTGAACCCGGTGAACTCCAGTCTCAAACCGAAGTTTCAAGTACACGTCTTTGCCGCGAATAGCAAGAACTACTTCTTTATAGCCGCCAAGATCGCTTTTTGATTCACTAACGATATTTGTTGTCCATCCCTGCCGCTCGGCAAACTTTCGGTACATGTCTATAAGCTTCGAAGCAAAAAGAGAGGCTTCTTCACCGCCCGCACCTGCCCGAACTTCAAGAATAATTTCATTGGGAAACGCGTCTTCTATCTCCTCTTCCGCTAAAATCCCTTCCATTTGTTTTATGAGCGCCTCTTTCTGCATTCCAAGCTCCCTGATTTCTTCTTCGGCAAGTGATAGAAGCGCTTCGTCGCCGCCTGCGGCAGTGTGTGCTTCTCTTTCTTGCTTCTCGAGACGCTCATATTCGCTCGCGAGAAATTGTGTCTTCTTATTTTCCTTGTATTTTGTGAGATCCGTCATAACCTAAGAATAGCACCCGCCTCCCTCCTTGAAGGAGGGAGGCGGGTGCTATCGCGGGGCGTTATTTTTTAGTCTTTGCCGTCTTGGCCGCTTTGAGTGCCACCTTCTCCCGCTTGCCCTTCCTAGCCTCAGCGTAGGCGGAGCGTACTTTGAATTTCTCAACTCGCCCAGCGGTGTCAATAATCTTTTCAGTGCCCGTATAGAACGGGTGGCAGGCAGAGCAAATTTCTATCGAGAGCTTTTCTTTTGTTGAGCCAACAATATAGAGAGCTCCGCATGCGCAGGTTATTTTGGCGTTCGGAAAATAGGTTGGGTGAATGTCCGTCTTCATAACTAAGCCACCATACCATATAAAACATATAACACAAATGATGGACCTACGAGGTCCATCATTTCAATGATGCTAAACTATTACCGTATTGCAAGAAGGACATTAATTTGATTCTGATATTTGTCCGCAAGTTCCATCACATCGTCGCCATAAAAGGCATACGCTCGCTTTGTGGCATTCGTCCATCCTGCCAGATATCGCAGTGCGGCAAGCCGCTCAGCGGCGGGCGTTTGTTTCGTGGCACCGTTGTCGGCAAGGAGAATTGCCGCCGCAGCAAACGCATCCTCTGGATTCCAAGGATTCGGCGGATTGTGACCAGTTGCTTTTGCAACCCGCTCTTTATAGAGCACCCAGGTAGAAGGAATAAACTGCGCCGGTCCCATGGCACCCCCCCAACCGTACCACGGCTTCTTAGAAACCGGCATTTTGTCCGGATCAAGCCCGAGTTCGCTCGTCAATCGCTCAAAAACCGGCTGGTCACGCGTCGGATGCATGTCGGTGCGCCAAAATCCGGTGCCAACATTTTCTCCAAGATTCGACTCTTCCGCAATGATGCCGAGTATGAGAGCCGGCCGCACGCCGGTTGCATTTCCAACCTTCGTGGCGTATTCGAGGGCTTTTTCGAACGGAATTGCCGCGGAACCGGAGAGAGTGAAAAGCTCGGTTCTGATTTGCGCCGCGCTTTTTTCTTTTGACTTGATAAGCTGTTGGTACAGCGCCTCAACGCCCTTTGAAACCGTTAAAATCCGTTTTTTCTCGGCTTGCTGGGACTCGATTTTCTTTTGCTCCAAAACCTGTAGTTGCCGCAGTTGGACTTCCTCGGCGCGCTTATCCTCAAGGACGTTTTTCTGAACCGCAGTTACGGTCTTTGTCTCTTCGATCTCATCGAAAGAGTCGCGGAGCGCCTGCTGCAGAGAACTGAACGTATCAAGGTCCTCAAACACCTCGGATAAACTGCCATTGCCGAGCACGACCGCAATATAGGGATAAGAATCAATGTCAGCGGTCCTGCGAATAAGTTGGGCGAGAGAATCCTTTTCCCGGTCAAGCTTTTCACTTAGGCCATTGATGGCGACCTGTTTTGCTGAGATATCGTCGCCGAGTTGCAGAATAGTCAGATCGCGCGCCTTAATGGAAAGCTGTGCCGTTTTGATCTTGGCATTTAGAATATTGATGTCGCGCTCAAGCGAAACGCTTTCCTGTTGTTTCCCGGTAAGCAGTTTCTTTTGCTGGTCAATTTCCGCTTCAACTTGCTGAAGTTGTGTTTGAAGCTCGGCACGCCGAGACTGTACTGCGCTACTGTCGGCGGTTTGTGCATACGCCGCTTGAAAGAGAGACATGCCTATGAGTAATGCCGCCGCAAGAGAGACGACAGTCGGCATACCATCGGAAACCTTTCGCATATATTCAGTATACCCCGTGAGATAATTTCGTTCTATAATTTCCTGTCTTAAGAATACTGAATAAGATCAGATGTCAGGAAAAAATTAGTAGAATACCCTTTATTCTTTCACATCCTCTTCGGGGACAGTTGCCGCTTCTTCTTCCTTTCCTCGCTTTTCAACTTCAATCGCAGAGAGATCGACTGCCTCAGGAGCCACCTCAAGCTCTTCTTCCTTCGCCTCAGAGACAAGCGCCACCACCTCATCGGGTTTTGCAAGAATTTTCACTCCGGTCGGTACGATAATATCTTTTACTTCAATTTTGCTTTCAAAATTTTCGAGTTTTGAGATATTCACTTCTATTTCATGCGGCAAGTCTTTCGGTATTGCCTCAACCTCAACTTCATGAATAACCTTAACCAAAATGCCACCCATCTCTTTCACTGCCGGTGCAACGCCAATAAAATTGAGCGGTACTTTAACCTGCACTTTTCTTCCCTTTTCAATAATATAGAAATCGGCGTGGCGCGGCTCGCCGGTAATTGGCTCAAAATCGACATCGTGGATGAGAGCCTCTTTTTCTTCCCCAACGCCGGAAAGCGAAATCACGCTTGATTCTCCCGCCTCCTTCCAGACCTTCTTAAAATCCATGAGAGATATACTGATCGGGGTCGAGACTTCTTTATGGCCATACAAAACAGCGGGCATTTTGCCTCCCGTACGCAAGGTCTTTCCCGTGCCGGGAACTCTTTTTTCCACTTTGAGGGTAAGCATTCGCCACAGTATACAAACAATCGCTTAAAAAGCAATCCTTGACCGTGAGACCCAAAGGACTCCATAATAGGGGAAAGGAGGATACCGCCATGCCCCTCTTGCGAATAGTGGGTGCTGGTGTAGGAGTCGTCGTGGTCGGAATTATCCTGTTCATCGCTCTCGGTGTGGAAAAATTGTTCCCGTCGGGAAACCCCTCCGGCCCTCCCGATAAGA
>MFLV01000015.1 GCA_001781435.1 Candidatus Kaiserbacteria bacterium RIFCSPLOWO2_01_FULL_51_21 | reverse complement strand
ATCGTCTCCGGACCTCTCTCGGTTGGATATCAGAGCGGCGGCGGGCTTGTGCTCGGCGCTTCAACGGAGGCGCTGCCGGCGGAGCAGTGTGACGCCTACCTCGATAGCTATATTCGGTACGGTCGCGTTAATAATGAAAACGACGTGCGCAGACTTCAGACCTTCCTTCGCGACTTCGAGGCGTTTGGAAATCTCCAAGAGACCGGCATGTATGATTTTCCCTCGCTCTCGGCAGTGAATGCTTTCCAGATGAAGTACGCCGGAGATATTCTTGTGCCATGGGGCGCCACCGGTCCAACCGGTTATGTCTACTACACGACCAAAAAGAAAATAAACGAAATTTACTGCAAGTTCACTACGCAGTTTCCTCTCACGGCAGACCAGGAAGCGGAAATAGCGCGTATCAGGGCGCTTGGTGAAACTTTCACTCCTGCGAGCACGGTCGCTCCGTCTTCAACACCGGCGCCGGATCAGAGTTCACCGGACAGTCAAACTCCCGAGGTGGGAGTAAACAACTCAGGTACTGGCCAGGTTGCAGGAGCGGAAGCTTCTTCAGGGAAGAGTGGCTCGTGGCTCGGCAGAATTTTAAACTGGCTCTTCGGAAACTAATAGCAAGGTTACATGAGGCGAGCTTTTTGCGGCTTAAACCTAGGCCCCAGAAAGCTCGCCTCAATGAGGAGGCAGCCGCTCGTCCAAGCGCAAAACACAGGAGGAACGAACGATGGCCATGTCGGTCACGTCTGAACAGCATACCCACCAGTCTGTCGTGGGAGATGGAGCGCGCAAGGCGCCTCGCGAGGTTTGCTCCAGCCCGGAGGGTCTTTTCCAGGCCCGCATCACCGAAGGTATCTGCCGAATTTCGCTGCGCGCGCCCTGGGCGACAACCACTTTCCAGAAGTAACCTCGAATCCTGCCAAGGCGGGATTGAATTCTTGATTCTTGAGCCTCCGCGTAAGTTTTTTCTGTGGACAACAGAAAAAACTTGCCGGAGGCTCTTCATATTCCCAGCCGGGATTTTGCATTCTTATGTATATTGTGGTATAATTACAATATGCGAAATATCAAACACTCCTTCGTGCCGCATGAGGATAATGATTTTCGGCCGTATCTCTTACGCGCCGGAGGCATTGCACTCTTTGTCGCACTCATTGTCGGCACAGCACTCGGGTCGGGAGCATATCGCCTCACGCTTCGCGGAAGCGATTATCTCGCCTCCGTTCTTCCGGCGGTTCTCATTGACCTCGCTAATACTGATCGGACTTTAAACACGCTTGGCGCACTCACCGTAAATCCCACTCTTATAGCGGCGGCACAACTTAAAGCCAATGACATGGCGGCAAAGGGCTATTTTGCGCACCAAAGTCCCGACGGCAAGAGCCCCTGGTATTGGTTCACGCAAGCGGGTTACGAGTATCGGTATGCCGGAGAAAATCTTGCGATAAACTTTGACGACTCGGCAATGGTTAATACCGCCTGGATGAATTCGCCCGGACATCGCGCGAATCTTCTCAACAACCATTTCACTGAGATCGGCATTGCAACGGCGCAAGGGTTCTATGAAGGTCAGCCAACCACGTTCGTCGTGCAGCTTTTTGGCAGTCGCGCGCTTGCCGCCGAAGCAGAAACAACGGGAACAGCGTCAACACCCGGCGCGACTCAAAATGGATCGGAGACTGCTCCCTCCGCTTTGAACTCGGTAGTGGCGGGGGAGTCGGTTGTTCCTATTGTCTCTGATGCGGTGACCGACGGGGACGGCAAACAAATTTTCGTTGCCGTTCGAAATGCCAATATAGCGCCTTCGGAGGAAGAGGGAGTTCTGCCTGCCCCGCCTCAGAGAGAGGTATCGGCAAATCCTTCCTCCTTCGCGGCGGTATCGGAGCGCACTCTTTCAAGCCCCTCCTCACTTCTTTATGTCATCTACATCGGTATCGGAATCGTGCTTCTCGTTCTTGCCCTCGCAACGCTTCGCGTGAAGCACCCGCACCGAATCAAACACGGCGGAGCACTACTCGTTCTCGCGTTACTTCTCATCGCGCTCTACCTGCTCTTTAGAACTCCCATGTTCTCCTCTCTCCAAATTCTCTAGCCCGTTGGCGGCACCAACGCCCCCATCAATCTATTTGTGGTCTCATTCGTACGAATGGTGGAGTAGCTATTTTTGAATTCGTCAAAGGATTTTTCTGGAGTGCAGTATCCTTCTATATGCACATGGTGTTAAAATAAACGCATGAAGCGACTCTACATCGTTTTCTTCCATTGGCTTCCGCTTGCGGCGGCGATCACCGGTATCTGCGGCAGTATGTATCTCGTGGTCCAATACAGCTTTCGCGCCTCGCTCAACGACCCGCAGATTCAAATGGCGGGTGATGCGGTTCGCGCGCTCGAGGCTGGCAGTGTACCGGCGGAGGTTGTGCCGCGCTACCTCTTTGACGCAGGTAAGAGCCTCTCGCCCTTCATTGCCGTCTATGACGGAAGCGGCAATCCACTTGAATCATCGGCATACATTGATGGAAAGCCGCCGCATCCGCCCGAAGGAATCTTCCAAAGCGCAAGGAGCGTGGGAGAGAATCGGGTAACCTGGCAACCTAATCCCGAAACGCGCATTGCGCTTGTCGTTCGCCCCGTAGCGATAGAATCCGGCTGGTTTGTCGCCGCCGGGCGCAATATGCGCGAAGTTGAAGCACGAGAAGCGGCTCTCACCGATATAGTTGGTTTTTCCTATGGAGCAATGCTTATTCTCACCTTCCTTCTTGAATTTTTTGGAGATTATCTCCGCCGCAGGCAGAGTTGACCCCGTTGAGAGTACGCGGGCGCAGTATTTCAGTACCGATACCATAAGTACCTCACGAGTTGATGAGCACGGTTCTCTGCGCAAAAAATTCACAGCGCACGCGCCCTACTTCTAACGGGGTTGACTAAAAAACTTAGAAATGCTCTAATCCCTGCGTATTTTGCGTATGAAAGGATTATTTGCATTTTTTGCCCAAAAAATAGTGTTACTCGGGATTCTTGGCGTTGTCTTGGGCGCCGGAGTGGTTGCCTTTTTTGCAGGCGGCGGCAGTAACGGCACGGAAGTTCTTATTGTGCATCCGAGTAAATTTGTTCAGGAGGTGTCGGTTTCCGGCAAGGTTATTGCGGCACAGGATGTCGACCTCGGATTCGCTCAAAGCGGACGTATTTCACGTGTGTACGCGAATGTGGGACAAAGGGTCGCTCTCGGTTCGCTTCTCGCTGAAGTGGAAAACGGCGATTTGCGTGCCACGGTGCTTCAAAAACAGGCGGCGTTTGAGGCGGCAGAGGCGGAGCTTTCCCGACTTCAGAGCGGCACTCGGGAAAAGGGAGCTCTTGAACAGGCGAATGAAGTGGTCATAAATGCCATCCGTGATGCTTACATCTCTGCTGATGATGCGGTACACAACAGCATCGATCAATTTGTAAGCAATCCGCGCACGCCAAATCCGCAGTTAAATTTTACTGTTTTAGATTCTCAGATTGTAACTAATTTCATCGTAAAGCGTGTTACCGTCGAGCCCATGCTCCAAATTTGGCAGGCGACAACAGTAGTGCTCTCTCCCTCAAGCGACCTCTCTTCTTCTGCGGCAGCGGCGCAGGTTAATCTCGTCGCAGTCTCAGCGTTTCTTTCAGACGCCGCCGCCGCACTTGCGCAGGCAAGCATCTCAGCAAGCCTTACCCAAACGAAACTTGACGGCTACGTAAGCGATGTCGCGGCCGCCCGTACCAGTATCGGGAGCGCAATCACCGCGCTTACAAGCGCGGTGACGGCCGAGCGGGACGCGCGCGCTGACCTTGATGCAACCCCGGAGACTATTGCCGCGCAGGCCGCGCGAGTGAAGGCCGCTGAAGCGGAAGTAAGAAACGCACAAGCGCAACTCGAGAAATCATTTATTCGTGCGCCATTTGCCGGTGTCATTGCCAAAATGGACGCTAAGGTTGGCAAAATTATCTCGCCGAACACGCCAGAGATATCGCTTATCAGCACGGGTGCCTTTCAAATCGAAAGTTTTGTTCCTGAAATTAACATAGCGCTTCTTCGTACCGGAAATCCGGCAGTTGTTACTCTTGACGCCTATGGCGATACGCTCTTTGCCGCGAAAGTGGTTTCAATCGACCCGGCGGAAACCGTACAGGACGGCGTTTCAACCTACCGGGCACTCCTTGAATTTGACGCGCAGGACCCGCGCATTAAATCTGGTATGACCGCAAACATTGTAATCACCACAAAAGAAAAAGAAGGAGTGATTGCCGTGCCGCAGGGCATCGTGGTTTCGCGGGATGGCAAAAAGTATGTTCCCATCCTTAAAAGCAAAGCAACCGTGGAGAAGGAAGTGACGGTGGGCGATGTCTCTTCGCGCGGGGACATTGAAATTCTCTCTGGTCTCACCGATGGCGATACGGTTATTCTCTCGGAAAACGCAAAGTAGCATGTTTTCCGGCCTCAATATCCGCATCGGCTTTTTCCTTGCCGTCCGGCAAATTAAAAGGGCAAGTCTCTGGACCACCTCGCTCATCATCTTTGTGATGGTGCTTACTTTTCTCAATCTTGTGGTGGTCTCCGGCATCTTGGTTGGTCTTATTGAAGGGTCTATCAATGCTTGGCATACGCAATACACCTCCGATGTCATCATTTCAACGCTTCCGGACAAAAAATACATTGAGGGGAGTCCCAACCTCATTGCGCTTATTAAAAGTCTTCCTGAAGTCGAGCAGATTTCAGCTCGCTACAGCGAAGGCGCAACACTTGAGGCAAACTATAAAACCAAGAAAGCGACCGAAAAGCCAAATCTCGTCGGTACGCAGATCGTCGGCATCAATCCGGAGGACGAAAATGCCGTAACCTTCCTTGCGTCTCGCATCAAAGAGGGTTCGTACCTGAAGTCCGGCGATTATGATGAGGTTTTGCTCGGAAAGTATCTTCTGGCGCAGTATGTGCCGGTTGACGACCCGAATTTTGCCGCGCTTCAAAAGACGACGGTTGGGACGAAAATCCGCCTTACCGTGGGGAAAGTCACGCGCGAAGTTACCGTCAAAGGAATTATTGACAGCAAGGTAGACTCGCTGACCCGAAACGTCTTCATGGTGGATTCACAGTTGCGGAGCATGATTGGGCGAAGTGACGGCAATGTCGATCAAATTATCGTTAAGCTCACTCCCGGCGCAGATCCGATTGCGCTTAAAGAGACGCTTCTTAGGAGCGGTGTCGACCGGGGAGCCCGAGTCCAGACCTATGCTGATGCCCAGCCGCAGTTTCTCAAAGACATCATCAATACCTTCAACATGCTTGGGACCGGCTTTTCCTCGATCGGGCTCATTGTCGCGAGCATAACGATTTTTATCGTCGTTTTCATTAACGCTTACACGCGGCGCAAATTTATCGGCATTCTCAAAGGCATCGGCATTACCGGAAAGGCGATTGAGATCTCCTACGTGTTCCAATCCATTTTTTACGCCTTGGTTGGTTCCACCATCGGGCTTCTTCTCGTGTACCTACTTCTCGTGCCGCTCTTTTTGGCGCATCCCATTGATTTTCCTTTCAGTGACGGCATTCTCGTTGCACCGGTAGGGCAGACGATTTTCCGCGTGTTTCTCCTCGTGTTCGCGACCGTTATTGCAGGGTACCTTCCGGCGTGGATGATTGTGCGGCGCAATACTCTTGATTCCATTTTAGGGCGAAATTGACTCTATGATTAAAACCAAAAATTTAATCAAGACATTCCAAACCGGCGGCATTGAAACCAAGGTGCTTCGCGGCATTGATTTTGAAGCGAAAAGCGGCGAGTTTATCGCCATTATGGGCCGCTCGGGCGCCGGCAAGAGCACTTTCCTCTACCAAATGTCACTCCTTGATGAACCGACCGAAGGAGACATTATGATTGACGGGAAGGACAGTGCGGCAATGACGGCGGAGGAAAAGACTGGGTTTCGTTTGGAAAAGTTTGGCTACGTATTCCAGGACTATGCGCTCCTGCCGGAGCTCACGGCTCTTGAGAATGTTCTTTTGCCGCTCCTCATGCAGGGGCGCTCCCGCCAAAGCGCAAGTGAGCTCGCCGCAACGGCTCTTGCAAGCGTCGGATTAGGCGACCATCTGCATCAGCTGCCGGGCGAGCTTTCCGGCGGGGAGCAGCAGCGGGTGGCGATCGCCCGCGCCGTCGCGCACAGCCCAAGGATTCTCTTTGCCGATGAGCCGACCGCGAACCTTGATCGACAAGCCTCCGCGCGTATTATGGAAATTTTTACCGACCTCCACCGGAAGGGACAGACGATTATTATGATTACGCACGAGGATGAGTACGCGAAATTCGCGGAGAGGGTAATCCAGATTGATGAAGGGAGAATAGTTTCGGTACAATTAAACCAATGATTCGCAAAGGAATGGTATTTGGGGTATTTGATGGGCTTCACAAAGGACACCGATATTTTTTCACTGAAGCCGCGAAGCGCTGTGAGACGCTTGTGGTGGTTGTCGCTCGTCCGGAAACAAATACAGCACTGAAAGCTCGCGTGCCAAAACAGTCGCTTGAAGAGCGCATCAAAAAAATTCAGGAGTTTAATCGTGATTTTCTAGTCATTCCCGGCGACCAGGAACTCGGACAATGGCAGGTCGTCAAAACTCACTCACCTGACGCCATTTTGCTTGGTCATGACCAACAAAAACTCAAAGAAGCCCTTGCCGAAATGAGAGTACCGTTTATTTTTCTTTCTCGTTACTCAGCTCGCATTCATCCACGGCCGTAAGGCCGTGGATGAATGCGAGGGGAGACGAAAGGGATCGGGGAAACTGTAGTTTCCCCGTAGAGGAGAACAGCCCCGCCCTTTCTTGAAGAAAGGGCGGGGCGTCAGGAACCGAGGGTTCCTGAAGTGAAGATGCCATGGGCGTAAGCCCGTGGAGCTTCACCGATGATGGGTTGGAAGCAGGTAGTCGCGCAGGATAAACGAAATAAGAAGGGCTAGAGCAACAACCGCTACATACCCACCGACAATCACCTCGTAGGAGAATGGAATTGATTTGAATGTGCCAAGGACGATAGCCAAAGCCCAGGAAACAAGCGACACCGCGCCGCTCCCAAGAAGGAGCATTCGGTATCGTCCGAATTCGTCGGAAGAGGGAAGATGGGTGCCGACATGGCGCCGCAAGCGCGGGATGTGTGTGGTGTGGAAGAAAACGCCGTTCACCGCGATAACGGCGACTACCGTCATTTTCGCGAGGAATTTTGATGAAGCGAGGTAGCGTTCGGGGTCAAGCGAAAACAGGAGCGCGCCGGAGACAAGAAGTAGAATAAGTCCGGCGAACACAAAGCGGCTCCCAAGCAGGAGAAACCCCATCTCGGTCCGGGAAATTCTGTTGTCGCGGGCGGTTTTGAAAAACATGGCATCCGAGATGAATGCTCCACCGGCGCCGAGGGCAATACCGAACAAATGGACGGTAAGGAAGAGTGTCTTCTTGTCGGCGAAATCGAAAAATTCCATGATTTCCAGTATACGGGAAAATGCTACAATATCACTCTATGGGCGGGGAATACGTTACTCTCAAAATTTCAAATGGAAGTGAAATGCGCGGATGTGTCGCGCGGCCGGAAAGAGGAAACGGCTGCGGAGTTGTTATTTTACAGGAGGCGTTCGGGGTGAATGCGCATATTCGTAATGTTGCCGAGCGTTTTGCCCGCGAAGGATACCTCGCGATTGCGCCGGAACTCTACCACCGCAGCGGTGTTGGGGTTGAAATTCTCTACACGGATGGGCAAACGGCAGCTGCATACCGCGACAGCATTGTGGATGAACCGCTCGCGGCAGACTTGCGGGCGGCGTACGATTGGCTCAAATCCCAAGTTGGGGAAAAAATTGCTTCGGTTGGTTTCTGCATGGGCGGACGGGCATCGTTTTTCGCAAACGAAGTGCTTCCTCTCACCTGCGCCGTCTCTTTTTACGGCGGGCGAATCGCTGAAACACTGCTCGAGAAAGCAGAAGATTTGCATGGACCGCAGCTTATGCTGTGGGGAGGGCTTGATAAACACATCAAGTACAAGCAGAAACGCGCAATCGTCGATAGACTCGAGGAGCTCAAGAAATCCTACGTGAATGTTGATTTCTCCGATGCCGATCACGGCTTTTTCTGCGACGCAAGGGCAAACTACAATCCAAAAGCCGCCGCAATCGCCTGGCCGCTCACGCTCGCGTTCCTCAAACAGCACTGTGGCTAATAAGAAAAAACAGTCCGGAGACATTGAGACACTCATGCGCGCCGTCGTTGTGTTTCGCGACGCGCGCAACTGGAAGCAGTTCCACAATCCGAAGGATTCTGCCATATCTCTCGTGCTTGAGGCGGCGGAGGTCATGGAGCATTTTCAGTGGAAGAATAAGCCGGAAATGCGCGAACATGTGCGAAAGCATAAGCAAGATATCGCCGACGAGCTTTCCGATGTACTGTACTGGGTGCTCCTTATTGCGCACGACCTTGCTATCGATATTCCAAAGTCATTCAAGCGCAAACTCAAGGAAAATAAGCGCAAGTACCCGGTCGCGAAATCAAAGGGGAAGCATCATAAATATACCGCTTACACTTCCTGATAGTCGGCAACGGCCGATTGTCTTGTTACAGTGCATCATTCGTACGAATGGTAGAATAATCACATGCACGAAAGAAAATCAGAAAAGGAACTGGAGCGGACGATGAAGGCTCTCGCAAATCGCCGGCGGCTTGCAATTCTGCGATTACTCAGAAAGGAAAAAGAAATGACGGTCGGGGCTCTTGCCGACCAGATCAGACTGTCGTTCCGATCAACCTCAAAACATCTTTTGGTGCTTTCGAATGCCGGCTTGGTCGAGTGCGAGCAGCGAAGCTCCCAAATGTTTTATTCCCTTGCTTCAGATATTCCCGAAGTCGCTCGCCGTGTTATTGTGCTTCTCTAGCCGTTCGCTAGCATTTCTCTGCTTTCATTCGCTCATTCGTACGAATGAGCGAATGAGATTTTATTTTTTGGTTTTTAATTTTTTGGTGTTGATTTTTGCGGTGTGATACGATGCACTGGCATGGAACGGCGCGAATTTGAAAAACTGGTCGCCGAAGGGTTCGCGGCGATTCCCGAGCGGTTCCGCAAGCGGGTAAAAAACGTCGTTTTTCTCGTTGAAGACGAGCCCTCGGATGAAGTGCGGCGGCGAGAGGGCCTCGCTTCGGACGAAACGCTTCTTGGGCATTATACGGGATTGCCAATCTCGGAGCGTGGCGATACCTACGGTGTTGGAGCGACACTTCCCGACACTATTTTGATATATCAAAATCCGATCGAGGAAGAAGCCCGGGGCGATCTAAAACAGATTCAAGCAATTATAGCTGATACGGTCTGGCACGAGATCGCGCACCATTTTGGTTTTGACGAGGGGGAGGTGCGAGAGCGTGAGAAGAGGAGGGCAAAGGAGTAGAATGGCGGAATGGAACCGCTGGCGTCAAAAATCCGCCCCAAAAACTTGGAGGAGTTCATCGGCCAAGAGCATTTGGTCGGTGAGGGAAAGCCTATCGCAACGGCTATCAAGGAAAAGCATCTTTTCTCTTTTATTCTTTGGGGACCGCCGGGCTCCGGAAAAACAACACTTGCGAGAATTTATGCAAACAGTTTAGACGCGGAGATGTTTGAGCTCTCTGCGGTCTCTGCGGGAAAAGCCGATATCCAGAAAATTCTTGAGACAGGTACTCTCATCAAACCAAGAATTCTTTTTCTCGACGAGATACACCGCTTCAACAAGGCCCAGCAAGCGTTTCTTCTTCCTTATGTCGAAAATGGAAAGCTCACGCTCATCGGCGCAACGACCGAGAATCCGAGTTTCGAAGTGATCTCGCCGCTTCTTTCACGCTGTCGGGTTTTTGTTTTAAACGAACACTCGGCGGGTGAGATGGGCAAAATCATCAAACGCACGAATCTAAAGATTCCAAAGGGTGCACAGGATTGGCTCATCGAGATGGCAAATGGCGATGCGCGGCAGGCGATTTCCCTTCTGGAAACCGCAGATAAGCTGTATGGAAAAATAACCTTCGACACGCTCAAAGAGGCGCTCCAATCCAAGCACCTCCGGTATGATAAAAAGGGGGAGGAGCATTACAACACCATAAGTGCGTTCATTAAAAGCATGCGGGCGAGCCAGCCGGACGCCGCGCTGTATTATCTTGCACGAATGGTGGATGCCGGGGAGGACCCGAAATTTATCGCACGGCGCATGGTGATTTTTGCAAGCGAAGATATTGGGCTTGCGCAGCCAACTGCGTTAGTGATAGTGAACGAGGTATTTCGCGCGTGCGAAATGATTGGCTACCCGGAATGCGCCATCAATCTCGCCCATGGCGTCGCCTACTTGGCGCAGGCAAAAAAGAGCCGCGATTCTTATAACGCTTTTAACTTGGCGATGGAAGATGTTAAAAAATATGGCAACCTGCCGGTTCCTCTAAAAATCCGAAACGCTCCGACTAGACTTATGAAAGAACTTGAATACGGCAAGGGATATCAAAAATACGACACCGAGAGCTATCTCCCCGACAAACTCAAAGGAAAAAAGTATTTAAAATAGAACATGAGAAATTATTATGACATATCATAATTTTTTTGAGGGTGTATCTTTATTTGCAAAAAGAAGAAATATTTGAAGGAAAAAAAGTAATTCTTGAAAGGGAAAAAGTGTTTAAAAAAAGAAGTAGTTGCCCGCGGTATGCTTCGGCGGGCAACTACTGGTGATTCTTTTTTTCTAGCGCCTAGCGGATTGATCGATACCCGCCGGGAACACCGTGTTTTGAGAACACGATCTGCCAAAGCTGGTTCCGGCGAGCGCGAAACGAGCCTGCGCAGGAGAGGAGAAAGTAGCACCACATCCGTTTGAACCGTTCGTCGTAGGAACTCTGGAGTTTCTCCCATGCTTCGACGAAATTTCGGTGCCACGCCATGAGCGTCGTGTCGTAGTCGGCGCCGAAATTGTGCCAGTCCTCGATTATGAAACGCCGTCCTGCCGCTTGCACGATGTGTTCCGCACTGGGGATCTGCCCGCCCGGGAAAACGTACTTGTTAATCCACGGGTTGATACCGCCGCTTCCCCCAATGCTTTGAAGGAAGAAGAGGCCTTCATCCTTGAGAAGCGTTGCCACCTCTCCCATGAAGAGAGCGTGGTTTTTCCGCCCCACGTGCTCGAACATGCCAAGAGAAACGATGTGGTCGAACGGTTCGGGGTACTTTTCGCGCACCTCACGGTAATCGAGCAGACAAAGCTCCACGGGAAGTCCGGCACAAAGCTTCCTGCCGAGTACCACTTGTTCCTTTGAAATGGTAACGCCGACAACAGATACGCCGTACTGCTCGGCTGCGTATTTGGCGAAACTGCCAAAACCGCAGCCAATGTCGAGAACTCGCTGTCCCGCCCGCAGTGCCAATTTGTCGCACACGAGCTTCAACTTGTTCTCCTGCGCCTCATTGAGGTTCGCGGCTTCTTTCCAATAGCCGCAGGTGTAGGTGAGGCGCCGGTCAAGCATTGCGATGAAAAGGTCGTTACCACGGTCGTAGTGGCGTTCGGCGACCTCACGCGAGAGCTCGATGCTCTGAAGATTACTCACCTTGCTTGTAAACCACAGAGCCATTCTTCGGGGGTCTTTGCTTTCCTTTCGTTGCGCGCGGATTCGGTAGAATAGCTCATCGAGCGCTTCGCAGTCCCACCAGCCGTCCATGTACGCTTCGCCAAGTCCGCGCGATCCGTGTAAGAGCGCCCGCCGATAGAGACGGGAGTCATGCACAGCGATGTCATAGGGGCGCGTACCGCCGACTTCGATTCCAGCCTTTCGAAGCATGGTTTTTGCCTGTCGTTCGAAGGGTCCTTGCATTACACATTATCCTCTCACAGGTCTCTGGTGAGATACGATAGAGCAGATATACATGAGAGTCAACGCCGCCGATTGCCAACAAGTTGTGATAAACCAGTGTGATACCATATACCTATGAAAACACTCGGGATTCTCGGCAGTTTGCGCAAAGATTCGCTTAATCGGAAGCTGCTCAATGCGGTGGTGAAGCTCGCTCCTGAAGGTATGGAAGTTGAAATCTATGACCGGCTTGGGAAATTTCCGATTTTTAACGATGACTTAACTCACAATCCACCGGAAGTGGTGAAAGAATTCAAACAGAAAGTTCGTGGAGTGGATGCTCTTCTTTTCGTGTCGCCCGAATACAATTACTCGATTCCAGGAGGGCTCAAGAACGCGATCGACTGGGGCTCGCGGCCGCCGAGAGACAATTGTTTTGACGGCAAGCCCGCCGCGATCATGGGGGTAGCGGGGCGCCTTGGCGGCACGATGAGGATGCAGTATCACCTGCGGCAGGTGATGGTTACCTTGAATATGTATCCTATCAATAAGGAATTATTTGTCCGTGAAGGAGCCTTAAAATTCGATGCGGCGGGAACCCTCAGGGATGAGCCTACCAGAAAGGCGGTAGAGGAAGAGCTCGCTGCTTTAAAAGTGTGGACAGAAAAACTGTCAAAACAGTAATCGTATTGGTATTTCCACATCGGTAATCCCGGCGGGAGAAGCAAAAAGGGTATACTGGTGGTCATGATCTATGTGTACGCGTTTCTTGCTGGCGGGGCGGTGACGGTTGCCGTCACTTTTTTTGAATTTTTAGGCGCTCGGACGCTTTCGGGATTTTTTGCTATCATGCCGGTTTCCACCTGGGTTTCGTACCTGTTCATCGGGCAAATTGAAGAACCCGGGTTTGTGGCACGGCATGCGCTGTTTGTCATCCTCGGCACCGTTGTCGCCTGGTTTCCGTATATGTTTACTATCTATTTTCTTGCTCCAAGAATTGGAACGAATAAAGCGATACTGGTCGGTTTAATCGTATTTGGTGTCTTGAGCCTCATATTTCTAAAATTTTACCGCCTCTGACGGCGGGGTGGATAGCTTGCTGGCGCATTCAGGCAGGGTTTTCTACAATAAAACTAAAGGGTCGAAATGTTATGCATGTAATTAATGCACACAACACATGAAAGTGCTTCACATGATTTCGTTCACGTTGCTCGTCGTTGGCGGCCTTAATTGGGGACTCGTGGGTCTCTCAGGCTTTGTCGGGGGCAACTGGAACATAGTCAACCTCGTTCTCGGCTCAGTGCCGGTGCTTGAGTGGATTGTATACGTGTTGGTTGGCCTTTCGGCTGTTTATCTTGCAGCAACACATAAACAGACATGCAAATTGTGCATGGGCGGGTCCTCGGCGGTTGGCATGGGCGGAGGAGGCTCTCCGATGATGTAGTTTCTTTGTTCTTTTAGTAGCAAATCGCCGCATCCCTCGGGGATGCGGCGATTTGCTATACTTTGCCTATAGTGGTGTTTTCAGCAAAATGAAAAAAACAGAAACAGCCATTTTTGCCGCCGGATGCTTTTGGGGCCTAGAGGTGACGTTTCGCGACACCAAAGGAGTCCAAGATGTCATTGTGGGCTACACCGGGGGCACGAAGGATTACCCAACCTATGAACAAGTGTGCTCGGGAAAAACCGGTCATGCTGAAGCGGTACAAGTAACCTACAACCCACAACTAACAACCCGTTCAGGGTCGAACGACCTACAACGAGCTACTCAACGTATTTTTTGAAAGCCACGACCCAACAACCCTCAACGAGCAGGGGCCTGATGTCGGGGAACAGTATCGCTCGGCTATTTTTTACCTGAGCAAAGAGCAAAAACGGCTCGCCGAAGGGAAAATAAAAGAGCTCGGGGAGAAAAAGCGCTTTAACCGGCACATTGTAACCGAGGTGGTGCCCGCTGCAGGGTTCTGGAAAGCGGAGGAGTACCATCAGCGGTATCTTGAAAAGCACGGAAAAGCGGTTTGCCCTGTATAATACGGATATGGCGAAAAAAGAAATAAAGAGGCATCAGAAAATTCCCGCGAGCGGCATCTGGCAAGCGCCGCGTATCGAAGGAAAAGTTCGCAACCGCGGCATTAAGGAAAAAGGAAAAAAAAGAGCCCGCAGCTAGAACTCTTTGGAGTTGCTACCCTTTGAAAATCGCTTCTTTAGCCAGCGGGTGAGTCCGCCGGTTTGTCTCTGCCAATAGAGAATGCCGAGGATGATAATGACAAGCGCCACAAAAGCGATTTCCGCGTAACTTTCGGCATTTTGGACGTGCGTAGCAATTTTTTCATAGCCTGCAAATCCCGCATAGCCGATATAGAGGAAGATAAAACCGCGAATTGTATCGCCGATCATTGTGGCGGTGAGGAAGACGCGAAGCGGCAATTTGATAACACCGGAGACAATCGACAGGGCAAGCGAGGGCACGACCGGAATACTGCGCAGGAATGTCAAGATAAGAAGGTCCTTCCATGAGCCGCGAAAGTAGGAGCCCATATGTTCAATTTCGGCATGCGAAATATTAAAGTATTTCCCGATACGGGGGAGTATGAGGTCCTCTGCTTTGTCGGCGATGTAGTACCAGAGCCAACTGCCTCCGGTTTTGCCGATTGCACCAAGAACGGCAAGAAAGAAAATTCCTGCAACGGCGTAGTGTTGAAGGAGTGCGACGGAGCCGGCGGTGGTCATGATGATGGGCGCCGGAATGGTCGCGATTACCTCCTCAACGAACGAGCCGAAAAAAACGAACTGGTGAAGGGGAACCTGGCGTGCCAGGGAGTAAAGCGCTGTTCCAAGACCGAAAAAATCAAGCATACAAGCTATTGTAGGACATTTCCGGCTTTATCCCAATGGGATTCCACAGATTGTATTTCTCCTTAGAATGTGCCAAGATAAGGTATTGTGTAAGGTTCTCGTAAGTTAAAGTGCTTCGACACTCGAAACCAAGGGAGGTCGTCTTACACCGAATTAGTCAGTAGAGATAATAGAAATGGCAAAGAAACTGTATGTTGGCGGGCTGCCGTACAGCACGACCGACAGCGAACTCGCCGATGCGTTCTCAAAGGCGGGTGCTGTTGAATCTGCATCGGTTATTACCGATCGCATGACGGGCCGCTCGAAAGGGTTTGGCTTCGTTGAGATGGCATCTGATGCGGAGGCAGAGGCCGCAATCCAGATGTGGAACGGCAAGGATTTCGGGGGTCGCACCATCACGGTGGACGCCGCGCGTCCGATGGCGGAGAGACCCGCTCGGCGCTTTGGCGGAGACACCTCACGCGGCGGGAATTACTAAAACTATCCGCGGTTATAAAGCCCCGCCCTGGACTAGAGCTCGGCGGGGCTTTGCGTTTACTCGATTCGCAGAAAGCCACGGCTGTAAAGCCGTGGATCAATGCGAATAGAGACGAAAGGGGTCGGGGAAACTGTAGTTTCCCCGTGGAGGAGAACAGTCTCGTCCCGCTTACAGCGGGACGAGGCGTCAGGAACCGAGGGTTCCTGAAGTGAAGATGTCACGGCCGTAAAGCCATGGCATCTTCACACACCCCTCGATTTGCATTACCCTTCCCAACAGGGTTATACTTTTGATAGAATTTAATATTAGTGCCCTTTATAAAAAAACCAATAATGAAGAAACTTTCTAGGAATGAATACATCGCGGTTATCGGGGGATTAGCTGTTGTTTTAGTTGCGTTTATCTTTAATGGCATGCCAAATATTGGTAATACCCCGCTTCCGGGTGCGGCAGGGTTCTCTCAAGAGCCGCAGAATGAAAATTTAATTGTCCAAGATACAGTAATCGGCACTGGTGCCGTCGCAGAACTCGGTAAAATGCTCACTGTCAATTACACCGGCACGCTTCAAGACGGCACGGTGTTCGACAGTTCGGCAAGTCGCGGTGTTCCTTTTACCTTTACTCTTGGAGCTCACGAAGTAATACAGGGTTGGGACCAGGGACTTGTGGGAATGAAAGTCGGGGGGAAGAGGGTCATTGTTGTTCCTCCCACACTCGG
Source organism: Candidatus Kaiserbacteria bacterium RIFCSPLOWO2_01_FULL_51_21 (assembly GCA_001781435.1). Lineage (GTDB taxonomy): Bacteria > Patescibacteriota > Minisyncoccia > Phycocordibacterales > 2-01-FULL-51-21 > 2-01-FULL-51-21. The sequence goes on along the minus strand of MFLV01000015.1, from coordinate 10,134 downwards.
GTATGGCGATCGGCAAATCGGTTCCATTCCGCCCGATTCCACGCTTATTTTTATGGTTGAGCTGCTTGACGTAAAAGACGCTTCACCTGAACAGTTATAATTATCAATTAAGATATTCGCTATGAATAAACTCGTCATACCATTAGCTATCCTCGTCATTATCGTGGTGGGGGCCCTGGTATGGTCTCAACAAGGAGTGAAGAATGGGGGAGAGGCGACCGTGACGCGGCTGGTGCCGGAAGGGCAGCCGGTTCGAGTTGCCATCATTAACTATCTTCCTGGCATTCTCGATGGGCCTATACGCGGACTCAAGAAGGGTATGACAGATCTCGGTTATGAGGAGGGAAAGGACATCATGTACACGCAATATGAAGCGGTTGGCAATTTCGACAAAATGGTCGCCGATGCCAAAGACGTTATTCAAAACAACAAAGCGGATGTTATCGTCGGTAATCCCGGCGAAGGAGCACAGGCGGCTCTCAAAGCGGCTCAAGAGCTTGGGAATACCGTGTTCCCGATTCTCTATATGCTTTCCTTTGATCCCTTGGCGATGAAACTCATCAATAGTTTTCAATCATCCGGCAACCAGGTAACCGGTGTTGCCGTTGACCTTTCCTATCTCACCGGCCGGCGCTTGGAGTTCTTGCGCCAGATGGCTCCGAATGCCAAGAAACTTGGCATTATTGTTGGTGTGAGCGTGTTAGATATTACTGCCCAAAAAGGACTCGATGAGGTGCTGAAACAAGCGCCGGCACTCGGCTTCGAAATTAAACGCTACGACACTAAAGCTTTCCCCGGCCCCTCTGGGGACGCCGATGTTGCTAAGATAGCTGAATCAATAAAGCCGGGAGAAATCGATGCCTTCTACCGCATGCTCGGTCCGGTGACCTCTTCTCCGGGGACGATTGCCGCCTATGCGAAGATGGGCGAGCGCTTGAAGATCCCGACAGAATTCTTCGGGCATGAACCTGGTTCGCTCTTCAACTACGATAATGATTATGACGACTCGGGCATTCAGCTTGCCACGCTTCTCGATAAAGTCATCAAAGGGGTGAAGCCAACCGATATCCCAAGCGAGAATGCAAGAAAGTTTCTCTTCCGTCTTGACGATGGTGTCGCCAAGAGAATCGGCATTACCGTTCCAGAGGCTCTGCGAAGCATTGCGACCGAGGTGATTCCGGCCAAGTAGGACGCTCGCCTATCTTGTTTTCAGGAACCAGACTTCCCGCCTCCGGCGAGGCGGGATTCCTACCGCTCACCGCACGGTCGCGCCTCCGTCGCTTCTGCGACAGGAAAGAGGCGCGCTCCCTGTTGCGTGCGACTGCGCGAGTTTCCTGAAAACAAATAGGCTCGCTCTGACAGAAAATCCCCGCTAGCGCGGGGCTTTTCTAGCTGTTACACTCGAATTCATGCCAGCAATTTCTTTTGAAATACAGAAAAAAGACCGCGCGGGCGGACTTGCCCGCGCGGGAAAAATTACCACACCCCACGGAATCATTGAGACTCCGGCCTTCGTCGTTGTAGGCACCAAAGCAACGGTCAAATCGCTCACGCCGGAGCAAGTCAAAGCGCTTGGCGCGCAAGCGGTGCTCGGCAACACTTACCATCTCTATCTCCAACCGGGAGATGAGGTTGTCCGCGACGCTAGGGGACTTGGGAAATTCATGCATTGGGACGGCCCCACCGTCACGGATTCTGGCGGCTTTCAGGTATTCTCACTCGGCGCCGGTTTTGGCTACGGAAACACAAAATTTAAAAGTACTAGCGAGGAAGTCTCGCCCACTAAAAACAATACCCCACAAATCTATTCTAGTATTTTGCAAAATACTAGAATAGGTTTTGAAGCGGAATCAGAAGAAAAAGAAAAGAAATTGGTAAAAATTGACGAGAGGGGCGTTACCTTCCGCTCACATATTGACGGCGCGGAGCATCGCTTTACGCCGGAGAAATCAATTGAAATTCAGCACAACCTCGGCGCCGACATCATGTTTGCGTTTGACGAGTGCACGCTTCCGACCGCTCCAAAAGAATATCAACGCGAAGCGATGGAGCGGACCCACCGATGGGCAAAGCGCAGTCTCACCTCCCACTTGGAAGCCTTTCTTCTAAGTGGGAGCGCACAGGCACTTTTCGGAATTGTGCAGGGAGGTCGGCATGAAGACTTGCGAAAGGAGAGTGCCAAAACGATTGCGGGGATGAATTTCGACGGCTTTGGCATTGGCGGCTCTTTTTCAAAAGAAGATTTGGGCGAAACGCTTTCGCTCGTAAACTGGATATTACCTGAAGAAAGACCGCGCCATCTTTTGGGAATTGGGGAGCCGGAAGATCTCTTTCTCAGCATTCAAAACGGTTGTGATTTGTTTGATTGTGTATTGCCGACGAGATTGGGACGCAATGGGACGCTCTATACTGCGCGAGGCAAAATAAATATCACAAACGCGAAATATATTCGTGATTTTAGCCCGATCGATGAAGACTGCGGGTGCTACACTTGCACCAATTTTACGAGGGCCTACGTAGCCCATTTATTTCGCGCAAAAGAAATGCTTGCGGCGACCCTTGCCTCAATCCACAATCTGTATTTCATCGTGCATCTGGTGAAGAACATCCGGCAATCAATTCTTGATGATACTTTTGAAGAGACAAAGACCAATTTCATGGTTCAATATAAAAGAGAAAAAAGTTAACAAAAGTAGCAAAAAGCACTATAATTAAAAACAGCAAATGGGAGGCGAACATGGCATGGATCTTTTTTTGCGTAGCCCTTGTCGCGGCCTTGATTGGGTTCATCCCCCCCGATGGGGCTAGCTCTGGGATGTGGCAGATTCTATTCTACATTTTGCTTCTGCTGTCCCTGATATTCGCTGGCATCGGGTTGCTGGCAAAACGCGGGCTAGGCGAGCATCGTGGGGAGTAGCGGTGCCACGCTCCGAAGTAAAGGCCGTCGCTCCACGCGGCGGCTTTTTTGTTTGACCGCTTGACCAACATACTTTTTTCTATTTAATAAAAAGCGGACCGGAGACTGTTGCATCCAAAGCAGCAGAAAAACCCAAGAGCCCATAGGGTGACAGGGCCTAGCCATTGTCAATAGCGGTGGCGTGCGGGGCAGACGGTCTCGCCCATTCCCACCCCAGCTAATAGGGCTCGCCACGACAGAGCGGATAGCGGCTGGGTTAAAGCGGGCGACGACGGCCCGGTGCGAAAGCGCCGGGCCGATTACTTGGGCCTACCAGTTCGTGCTTATTTCGACGAGCGAGGTGAGGAAGCAAATACTTGGAGCTTCCGCAAGACCTTGAGTACTTGGTACTTAGAATGCGAAAGGTATACCGTTCCTGTAGGGAAAGCGTGGGAGTGTAATCACTCACACAATGTTCAAGTCGGCGTCGAATCAAAGGGTTCAATACTCTTTATGGAGTAATGGTGCCATGAGTACCCCCCTCTGGACCTTGCGCTGGCAAGCTGCCCTCAACGCCTTCGCAAGCCCCACTCAATACCTCATGCGATTTTGTGAACGCATGAACATCCAAGTGGGGGAATTCCATGCCGGGATGCGATGGAGTCCATGAAATGGTCATGTGGTCGTAACTTGCGCCATACAGAGGCAATGAAGCTGGCTGTCGATAGTTCCCCGTCGGATACAGCTCCTTTATATTATAATTTTGTAAATCCTCTATGCGGAAGTGACGCTCGACACCAACCACCTCGCCTGTTTTTGGCAAATGGTTCCAGGTGACTGAAACTGGCTTGTCAGGACCTAAGCTTTCGGGATTTGCCCAGTGAACACCATGGCCAGGAATGCATGCGCTGAGGTCTCTTCCACGCGGGTCATCGGGCCTTTTTAACGCGTTCGCGATTGAGTCAGTGGGCATCTGTTTTGCGGCGAGTACCCACCCTACTCCCAGGCCGATTATAAACGCAAGCATTATCAGGATAATTTTCTTTGGCGTTATCATGGATGTTGCGCGTTTCACAATACGGTGTGGAACGCAAATAAAATAATAAAGATTCTGCCGCTATTCTTCTCTTGTGTGTGAACGGTCCATTAAAATAAAAATAGAGCGAAGCATAGTGAAAAAATCAAAAAAACTCCTATGGCTATGCTACCATGCTTGTATGGTGGTTAGGTTTCAGGTGATGTGGAAAACTTTCCGGCGGTTTGTTTCTAGCTATAGCTCGTGGACTATCAGAAATAAGCTTCTCGGGGCGCTGGTGGGGCTTGTAGCCATAGCACTTATTCTGACCAATGTATCGTGGATTTTTTCAGTCCAATCTACCATCTCTGAGAGCATTATACGCTCACACGAAGAATTGGCGCGGTCAGCGGCTGTGCGAGTTGATGATTTTATCAATGCCAAAGTTCGCAATCTTATTTTACGGTCGCAAAGCGCGTCATTTATCCGAATGGATATTCCTGCCGCCAAGTTCGACATGTCTCTCATGCTTCGAGAGGATGGTGATCTGCAGGAAATTAGCTTTCTTGACCGAAGCGGGAAGGAAGTAATTAAACTGACGCCTGAGAAAGTGTTTGAAGCACAGGAGCTTACCGACCAACGTGACAGCGATAAGTTTAAGCTCGCCACCTTTCGGTATGGTATCGAATATCTCGGCCCCATATATTTTTCGCCCACGGGAGAACCGATGATGACGATTGCAGTGCCCGTGGTCATCCCTGAAGCGCGTCGAAATATTGAGCGCATCACGACCATTGAGCCCGGGTTGTTTCAGCGAAGCCCCGGAGACATTTTCGGTCTCATCTCTGCGGAAGTAGATATGAGTAATGTATTGCGGTCGGTGTCGACTATTTCTGTTGGTGAGTCGGGATATATCTATATCGTCGACGGCTCTGGTGTTCTCATTGCGCATCCCGATCAAGGGTTAGTTGAAAAAAGAACCAGCCTTGAGCAGGTTGATATTATACGCAGGCATATCGAGCTTGATCACGCACTGCGAGAAACAGGACAGGCGCATCAGGGCGAGACCGTGGCCACGAGTCGGGGTATGAGTGAAGCGCAGGAGGAGGTTCTCGCGACACACTATCATATGAACCGAACCGGGTGGGGAATTGTAGTACAGGAACCAGTGGAGTCGGTATTTTCACCGCTTATCAGAATGGAACAACTCGCGTTCGCTTTTCTGTTGTTTGGAATGCTTGCTACGGTGATTGCGGGAACGCGGCTTGCCAAACTCATCGCTCGACCGATTGGTATTCTTAAACGGGGAGCTGATATTATTGGCGAAGGTAATTTGGCTCATCGAATCGCCATTTCAAGCAAAGATGAGACGGGGGATTTGGCACGCTCATTCAATACGATGGCGGAAAAGTTAAGCCACTCAATTGAGGGGATTACTAACGCGCGCTTAATTGCGGAGAGTGAGCGCAACAAGCTCTCACTCGTTCTCTCCGGCGTAACCGACGCCGTCATTGCCGTTGATTTTAAATACACCATCATCTCGTTTAATCGAGCGGCCGAAGAACTGACCGGTTTTAAAGTATCTGATGCGCTCGGACAGCCTATAAGCCGCGTCGTGCGTCTGTTTGAAGGCCGGCATGAAATACCCTCGAGCGATTACTGTGCAAGTGCTGGACTTCCAAATGCGGTAGCGCCATTTGAGCGCCACACCATCCGACTGCTAAGCGCTGCGGGTGTCGAGCGAACCGTGCGTATCGCAACCGGTTCAATTGATGGAGCCTCAGCAATCGGTCTTGGATGTATTATGACCATCCATGATCTTTCACGGGAATTGATTGCCGAGCGCGCTAAAAGTCGTTTTATTTCAATTGCGGCGCACCAGATGCGTACCCCTCTCACAGGAATCAAGTGGGCGCTTCTCTCGCTTCTTGATGGTAGTTTGGGCACGATTAAAAAGGAGCAGCGCGACGTTCTTTTGAAGGGGCAAGCAGTCAACGAAAACATGATCTTGCTGGTGAACGATCTTCTTGATGTTGCGCGAATCGAAGAGGGGCGATTTGGGTATGAATTTGCGCGCTATGATTTTAAGGTTTTTCTTGAACGAATCGTTGAATTGATTCGTTTAGATCTTGAGAAAAAGAGGATTGTATTTTCATTGGTGGTCGCAGGAAATCTGCCATTATTACTTTTTGATATAGAAAAGTTGCGCATTGCTTTTCTCAATATTCTTGAGAATGCAATTAATTATACGCCCGAAGGGGGGACCATTGCGGTGCGGGTGGCGCGGCACGCTGATGTTGTTGAAACGATTGTTACTGATACCGGAATGGGTATTCCCCCGCACGATATGGAGCGTCTGTTTACCCGGTTTTTCCGCGGTTCAAATGCAGTGACCGTGCAGGTCGTTGGCAGCGGACTCGGATTGTTTCTAGCGCGAAGTATACTATTGGCGCACGGAGGTGATGTGAAGATTACCTCTATTGTTGGCGTCGGCACCACCGTGACGTTGGTGTTGCCGGTTAACCAAAGCAAGATACCGCACCAGCTCCTCAAAGGAAACACCGAGAGAAATATAACAATCCTTGGCTTGGGCGACACCCAACTATCGTAGCGACCTGGTGCTTGCGTACTTGGGTCCTTTATCTCCGTGCTATAGTCCTGTCGATGTCTCAATTTAAGATTGCACAAATGTTTAGACCCGCAGGCGACCCCAGCACCATCAGCCTTTGGCTGAGCTACGGGGCAGGTCAGCCTTCCATATTGTTTTTATGAGTGGCTTTAAAATTAGTTCACATTTTCAACCTGCAGGAGACCAACCCCGGGCTATTGCCGCGCTCGTGAAGGGCATTGAAAAGGACATACGTCACCAGACGCTTCTTGGAGTGACGGGTTCCGGCAAGACGTTCACGGTTGCAAACGTCATTCAAGAGGTACAGAAATCGACTCTTGTGATCGCGCACAATAAAACTCTTGCCGCCCAGCTCGCGCAGGAATATCGGGAATTTTTTCCCGACGCGGCAGTGCACTACTTTGTCTCCTACTACGATTACTACCAGCCGGAGGCCTACATGCCGGTGACCGATACCTATATTGAAAAGGAGGCAATGATAAACAAAGAGATAGACCGCCTGCGTCATGCCGCGACCCAAGCGCTTTTGACACGGCGCGATGTGATTGTGGTTGCTTCTGTATCGTGCATTTATGGCCTGGGAAGCCCGGAGGAATATCAAAAAGTAAATATTAAATTTCAAAAAGGGGAGCGAATTTCTAGAAAAGACATGCTTCGCAATTTAGTGCGGATTTATTTTGAACGCACGAACGCCGACCTCTCGCCCGGCATGTTCCGTGTGGTCGGAAATGCCATTGAAATTATGCCCATCAATGAAAAAGTGTTGTATCGACTCGACCTTTCAAACGACACTATTGAAACCATCACGATGATTGACGCTATTTCGCGGACGGTCATCGGAGCGCCGGAGGAGTTTTTTCTTTTTCCCGCAAAGCACTACATTACGTCCGAGGATGAGCGAGAGCGGGCAATCGCTGAAATCAAAGAAGAACTAAAACAGCAACTCAAGCGTTTCGAGCAAGAAGGAAAATTACTCGAAGCGGAGCGCCTCAAGCGGCGCACGAAGTATGATTTGGCGATGATAAAGGAAGTCGGCTATTGCAATGGCATCGAGAACTATTCACGACATTTTGACGGTCGCTCACCCGGTGAACCGCCTTTTACGCTTCTTGATTATTTCCCTCATACCAAAGACGGTACACCCGATTTCCTAACCATTATTGACGAGTCGCATGTCACCGTGCCGCAGATCGCCGGGATGTATGCGGGCGACCGATCACGCAAGGAAACATTGGTTGAGCATGGGTTTCGGCTTCCAAGCGCGGTTGATAACCGACCACTCAAGTTTGAAGAATTTGAGATGCGGGTGGGGCAAGTTATCTATACTTCTGCAACGCCGGGGCCCTATGAGCTCGAACACTCGCCGAAACCCGTCGAGCAGGTTATCCGCCCGACGGGGCTTATTGATCCGGAAATTGTCGTACGGCCGATCACTGCAAAAAATACCTATGGTGGCCAGATCGCCGATTTTATTATTGAGGCAGAGGCGACTATCAAAAAAGGAGATCGGGTGCTTGCAACGACCTTGACTAAGAAAATGGCGGAGGACTTGAGCGAATATCTCAAAGAAAAAGGAATGAAGGCGGAATACCTCCATAGCGATATCAAGACTATCGAACGCATCGAGATTCTTACGAAGTTTCGCAAAGGGGAGTTCGACTGTCTTGTCGGTGTAAACCTCTTGCGCGAGGGTTTGGACCTTCCCGAGGTTTCGCTCATCGGCATTTTAGATGCCGACAAAGAAGGCTTCCTGCGCTCCGAAACTGCGCTCATTCAGACTATCGGGCGTGCAGCGCGCAATATTGCCGGGCGTGTCATTTTGTATGCCGATACCGTAACGGGTTCAATGGAGAGGGCAATAGGCGAAACAAACCGTCGCCGCGCACTGCAAGTCGCCTATAACAAAAAACATGACATTACTCCGCAGACGATTATAAAAAGCATCCACGATATTACCGATCAACTGCGCTCCGAGCATGAAAAAGCCGTCGGAACTCTTCTTACGATTGACCGCGAACTGTATGCAAAAAATCCGCGCGGTGTTATGGCCGAAAAGAAACGGCAAATGAGCGCGGCGGTTAAAGAACTTGATTTCGAAACAGCAGCAATTCTTCGCGACGAAATTCGAGCACTTGAAGGAAAAAAGATGAATTATTAAAATTATCTGGGGAGCAGAAGGGTATGATATATCATACCTTCGACCTTAGCTTTAGAATGTGAGTATGTTCGAGTGTGGGCAATAAAACTATCAAACAAAATAAAAGAAATTACCATAAGTAATGAGGGAGTACTCATAAGTAATAACTACGAGACATGGACATCGCAGATACACAAGGAGGGGTGTGATATATCATACCCCTCCTTGTGTTAGTTTGTTTATGAGGATAACTTATTTTCGGAAATTATAGCCGGTCCAAGCAAGGTAGGCGCCGAGCGCAATGGCAACGTAGCTTATCCACGTGGGTAACATCCACCCTCCAATGGTAACATCCCATCCTTGCAAGACGCGCAACCCATGCCCGATTACGATAATCAAAAACAAAACTGCTGAAACACTAAAATACGTTTTGCGATCCATACGAAATATTACTGATAATGAGCTCACTGTTTTCAGTATCTCATTCCTCGCACCTTCAGTGAAGGTTGTTTATACACAGAAGGAGTGGTAGACTCTCTTCACTTACCCCTATGCCCAAGGCGCGGGGGTACTTGAAGTTATATGCCACAAGATTTTGATCAAAAAATCATAGTGAGAGGCACAAAAACGCACCTCAGTACCACAACATCACTACGATATATCGTAGTGATGTTGGCTACGGGGCGGGTAACTTAAACATATTGACTATGGAGGACAAGATTATCGTCAAAGGAGCCAAGACGCACAACCTGAAAAATGTGACGGTTGAAATGCCGCGCAACAAAATGATCGTGTTTACGGGGATTTCCGGTTCAGGAAAGTCGTCGTTGGCATTCGACACGATTTTTGCCGAGGGTCAGCGGCGCTATATTGAGTCGCTTTCCTCCTATGCCCGCCAGTTCTTGCGACAGATGCAAAAACCCGATGTAGAGGAAATCTCCGGACTTTCCCCGGCAATCTCCATTGATCAAAGTTCACGTTCAAATAATCCCCGCTCAACCGTGGCAACGATCACGGAAATTTACGATTATATGCGTATCCTCTTTGCGCGGGTTGGCAAGCCCCATTGCCTCACCTGCGGCCGCGAAATCAAAAAACTTTCGAATGAGGAAATTATGGACACCATTCTCAAATCAGTTCAGACCGCGGGAGCCAAGTCAGTGAATAAAAAAGTGATGGGTGTTTCCTACAGTGATTTGAAGTTGCGCATTTTCTCACCGCTCATCGTCGGCCGCAAGGGAGAGTACTATCAAATGCTCTACGACCTTCTCGGTAAGGGATACAGCAAAGTTTTGGTCGACGGGAAACTACAGAAATTGCGGGAACGAATTGTCTTGGACAAAAACAAAAAACACACAATTGATGTGCTTGTAGACGAATTCTTTGTTAATGAGCTTGTCCATGACCCCGGGGCGACACGGGAGCGGCTCTCTGATGCAGTTGAAAAAGCGCTCCAG
>MFLV01000014.1:14338-14959 GCA_001781435.1 Candidatus Kaiserbacteria bacterium RIFCSPLOWO2_01_FULL_51_21 | reverse complement strand
AGTAAAACTGTCGGCAAAAATGCCTCTGCGGGAACTTATGCGTAATTTTTTTGACCGGCTGAAAAGCGTTTCTTCGGGGTATGCGTCACTATCGTATGAACCTGCGGAGAGGCGCGATGCGCAAGTGGCGCGTCTTGATATATTGGTTGCGGACGAAGTCGTGCCCGCGTTCTCCCGCATCATCGGCGCGACTCAAGCGCAGGAAGAAGCAGAGGCGGCGGTTGAACGCCTTGAAAAAATACTGCCGCGCCAGCTTTTTGCGGTCAAAATTCAGGCGCGGGCGCTCGGGAGGATTCTTGCCTCACGGCGCTTGCCGGCCCTTAAGAAGGACGTGACCGGATATTTGTATGGCGGTGATATTACGAGAAAGCGAAAGCTCTGGGAGAAACAAAAACGCGGAAAGAAAAAAATGCAGCAAGAAGGCAAAGTACACATTCCCCATAACGTTTTTCTTTCCATGTTGCGGCATGACTGAACCGCAGCTCAGCGCCCTATCTAGAGCTTGTTTGAAAACCCGGGTTCCCGAGCCGAGAAAGTCGTGTTCGTTGGTGAGGAGCCGAGTCGGAGACCGAAATGTACTGGAAGTACACAGAGGTCGAGGCGAGCGCTCCGCAACCAGAA
>MFLV01000014.1:0-14330 GCA_001781435.1 Candidatus Kaiserbacteria bacterium RIFCSPLOWO2_01_FULL_51_21 | reverse complement strand
ACACGGTTTTCGTAGGCGGGGAGAGGTTTTCAAACAGGCTCTAGCTAAAGAGGGCGGGGAAGTAGAGGAGTAGCATACTTACGATAATAAGGACGCAAAGAGTTCCCCAGACGTATTTAAGTATCTTTTTTGTTCTTTTATCGAACAGCATAATGATGTAACGATGTTATACTAACACGCATGTTTGACTTTTACGAACGTCGAAAACTGCGCCACTTTCTATACTCAAAAGTCTTCCTTCTTGTCCTCTTTTTGCTTATTATACTGCTTGCAAAAGGGGTTTGGGGTGTCTATAGCAGTGAGCGGGATACGAGCCGTAAGAGAGTCGAGAAGGCCGCGGAACTTCAGGATTTACTTGACCGGCAAATGGCATTGACCGCTGAGCTTCAGCGGCTGTCGACAAAACGGGGGATTGAATCGGAACTCAGGCAAAAATATGAAGTGGTGAAAGAAGGGGAAGAAATGATTGTTCTCGTACAACCGCCTAAAGAGAATATACCAGGTGCGTCCGAAAACAGAAACATCTGGGAATGGTTTAAGGGTCTTTTTTAATCTGTCTGCGGGTATGGTTTAGTGGCAGAATGGTTGCTTCCCAAGCAACAGACCCGGGTTCGATTCCCGGTACCCGCATAGAATGGAAGCGGAATGTTTTGGATCATTCAACTTCCCCTACCCGTACAGCAGAGGGTCTGTTATACTGATGTCCTTACACGCCTAAAAGAATTATCCCATGGGGAAGAAAGTTGAGATTTACAGCACGCCGACCTGCCATTTTTGCCAAATGACGAAGGAGTTCCTGCAAGAGCGCAATATTCCTTACACAGACTATAATGTGCTTGCGGATATTGAAAAAAGAAAAGAAATGATTGCGAAAACTGGCCAAATGGGCGTCCCGGTGATTGTCGTAGATGGCCAAACTATGATTGGTTTTGACCGTGATGAGCTGGCTCATCTCGTTGGTGTATCGGCTTAACATGAAGAAAAACCACTTCGCTTTCGCAGGGCGATTTTGTGCTACATTATCTAAACGCTGCCGTAGTTCAACGGACAGAATAGGGGACTCCTAAGCCCTTGATGCAGGTTCGACTCCTGCCGGTGGCAATGCTATACTAGTAAGGTTCTCTTTCAGAGCCGCTATAAGAGGGCATAGCGAACATTATTACTATTTAATAACGTATGGCAAAAAATAGTGCATTCATGAAACCACTGACGGTAAGCCCTGAGCTCGCCGCCGTTGTCGGTAAGGGGCCTATGGCAAGGTCTGAAGTGGTGAAAAAGCTCTGGGTGTATATTAAAGGTCACAATCTCCAAGACCCGACGAACAAGCGCAATATCAATGCCGATGAAAATCTGAAAAAAGTATTTGGCGGCAAGGGGACAGTGGATATGTTTGAGATGACGAAGCTCGTTTCCAAACATCTTTCCTAAGTGATTCCTATAATAAAACTCCACGAGTATTGACCCGTGGAGTTTTATTATGAGCGTCCTCTTGCTACAGTAGTAAACAATGCCACTGAGAACAAGGGGAATAAGAACCTGGCTTGAGATTAACCGGGGGAACGCAAGGAATAACTATGCTTTTTTCCGTAACCTGCTCCGAAAGCAGGCCTCTCTTATGGCGGTGGTCAAATCTAATGCCTATGGCCACGGCCTTGTTGATTTTTCCAAGATACTTGAAAAGCTCGGCGTTGATTGGTTTGGCGTTGACTCGGTTGTTGAGGGACTCCGACTTCGTAGCCGCGGCATTCAGAGACCCATCCTGATCCTTGGGTATACACTTCCGGAAAATTATACAAAAGCGGCACGCAACAATGTTTCCCTCACTGTTTCGACCTTTGCGGGATTGCGGGATGCAAAGCGGACGGGTGCAAAGTTCCATCTCAAAGTGGACAGCGGTATGCATCGACAGGGCTTTCTTCTTCAAGAGTTGCCGCAGGTAATCAAAACGATACAGAAATTGAAAATCACCAAAAGGCAATTCGAAGGTCTCTACACGCACCTTGCCGCGCCAGCAAATGAGAAATGTAACCGGGAGACGAAGCGTCAAATCAAGGAATTTAGAAGCGCCGCAGCCCTCGTCCGAGGAGAGGGCTATCAGCCGATTCTCCACGCAGCGGCAACGGGCGGGATACTCCAGTTTCCGGAGGCACATTTTGATATGGTACGCATTGGCATTGGGCTCTATGGACTATGGCCTGCGGCAGAGTTCCGAGCCCGCAGACGGCAGCCGCGGGCACTCAAGCCCGCTTTGTCGTGGAAGAGCAGAATAAGCGAAATAAAATCTCTGCCAAAAGGAGAGGCAGTCGGCTATGATTTCACGAAGCGCCTCGGGCGCCAGACTAAGACGGCAATTTGTCCTATTGGGTACTGGCATGGCTATCCACGACTTCTCTCGAACCACGGCGAGGTGCTTGTCGGAGGGCGGCGGGCGAAGGTGCTTGGGAGGGTCTCAATGGATATGCTCGTCATCGATATAACCGATATCCAAAACGTCGCGGTTGGAAGCGAAATTGTTCTTATCGGGCAACAGGGTCGCGAGCGCATCTCTGCCGAAGAGCTTGGGGAGAGGGCACAGACGAGTGCATACGAGATTCTCGCGCGGCTTAATCCCCTCATGCAAAAAGTCTTTGTTTAAGGTATTTGTTACACTGTAGAGTATGAACCCCGAAGAAAAACAACTTCTCCAGGAAACCTTTCGCTTGTCGCAGGAAAACAATCAGCTTTTACGCAGAATTCGCCGTTCGCTTGCACTCAGCAATGTTATGTCCATCCTCTACTACGCGCTTATTATTGGTGTTCCCATCGTTCTATACTACTATTTTCTCCAACCGTATGTCTCTCAACTGTTTGAATATTACCGGAATATCCAGGGCGGGACCGAACAGGCGCAGGGGATTGCGGAGCAGCTACACAACAATTCCTGGCTCGGCGAGCTGCTTAAAAAATTCGGCCTCTAAAAATAAAAATCTACTCGTCCTGTCCCCGCCGCAAGCGGACGGGGTATTCGGCGAGCGGATCTTTATTTTGAGAACCTCACGGTTCTCAATGCTTCACTGCTCTCCTCCACGGGGAAACTCCCGTTTCCCCGACCCCCTTCCCCCCTCCGCATTCACCCCCCTAGCTTGCTACGGGGTACTCTGCGGATAGAATAGGGCTGAAATCTGAGTGGTGATGTGCTATGATTTCCCAACTGCTTGGGTAGTTCAATGGTAGAACACGCCCCTGAAGAGGGTGAAACGGAGGTCCGATTCCTCTCCCAAGCACACTTCGACACACTCAGGACAAGTTGCTTTCTCAGTGTAAAACAACACAAACCTCCCGCGAACAGCGGAAGGTTTTGTCACTGATTTGACCGTATTTTGAGTTTCGTCTGTTTGCTCTTGTCGATTTTCGGGATAGAGATGATGAGAAGCCCGTGGCGCTCCACCGCCTCTGCTTCTTCCGGCTCTACTTCAACAGGAAGAATTACCGTGCGGGAGAAGGAACCCCAGTAAAGCTCTTTGTGAATGTAGTTGTCTTCATGCACCTCGCTGTGCGATTCGCGCTTGCCGCGAACCACAACAGAGTCGCGGGCAATAGTTACATCAAGGTCCTCGGGCTTTACTCCCGCGACGAGCGTTTTTACGATGACCTTGTCGGGTGTCTGGTATACGTCAACCGTAAGTTCCGCGTCTCCGATGTCATCGTGCGATGGGAGGGCTATACTGCGGGAGCCTGCCTCAGCAAAGGCGGAATTATCGTCCCCCTCGTCTTCGGGAACATTCACCGCACCGGTGAGGCGTTCAAAAAATGATTTTCGTTCCTTTGCCATTATTTTTTTCTCAAGTATATAAATTGCGGACGCTTTATCTGCTTTATCTTCTCAAAGAAGAGCAAGAGCAGAATAATGCCGACCCACACTCCTGCGAAGACGATCAGAACTTTGCCGTCTGCATTGTATAGTATAAAAAAATTGAAGAGGGCATGCAAGAAAACGGCAAGGATAAGTCCTATGAAAAGCGCCCGGTGCCGCAGGCGCGCGTTTCGATAAAAGGAGAGCGCTATGAAGAGGCCTACCGTTCCCGAAGAGAGCACATGCAGAAGCGTCGCGCCCAAAAAACGCAGATTGCCGTTTATGATTCCCACGAGAATGTTTCCGTGGGCAAGCGGATCAAGGAGGAAAAGGGTATTCTCAAGGGCGGCAAAACCGAGCGCCGCCGTAATCATGTACATAACGGCGTCAATCGGCTCATCCACCTCCCGCCGGCGAAGCACCACCACATAGGCCGCCCCAAGTTTCATACCCTCTTCAATAAAAGCCCAGATGACGAACATGAGGTTGCCAGCCACATACCGCTGAGTGATCTCTTCAAGCGGCAGGACAATCGGCACCGCGAGCATGCCGGTCAAGAAAACATAGAGGATGAAACGCCGCGGCTCCGGATGCAATCGGTCTTCCCGAAGCCAAAAAATGAGCCACAGCAGAGCGGGGAGAATTCCGCCAAAGAGCGCAAAAAGAAGTGCCTCCGGGGAAATCATACTTTAGGCCAAGGAGAGACCATGAGCAAACCGCGTGTGTTTTTGCCCGGGGGAGGGGGCATACTTTGCCAGATTTCCTCGGTAACAAAGGGTGTGAAGGGGTGGAGAAGTTTGATCAAATTGGCAAAAATATGAATGAGTAAGTCTTTCCGCGACCGCTTTGCTTTTTCATCGCCCGTTTTCAGTATCGGTTTGCTTTCCTCGATGATGACGTCCGCAAACTGATGCCATGCGTAGTGATAGAGTTTCTCGGCGGCAAGGTATAGACGATAGTTTTCTATATCGGCGGTTACATCCTTCGTCAAGGTCTCGAATTCAGCGAGAAACTTTTGGTCGATGTCGGTAAGCTCGCGGTTTGCAACGTCCGCATCTGCCGCGCCATGCTCTAAAACAAATCTCGTCATATTCCAGAGCTTATTTGCGAAATGCTTGTAGCCGCGCACGCGCTCCTCGGAGAGTCTCATGTCGGCGCCGGGAGTTGCTCCGATGACGAGAGAGAGTCGTGTGGCATCGGCGCCGTATTTTTCTATCATGTGGAGTGGGTCGATGATGTTGCCGAGCGACTTGCTCATTTTACGTCCCTTCGCGTCGCGCACGAGCCCGTGGAGATAGACCGTGTGGAAGGGAATATCGCCGAGAAGAAAGCCGCTCATGAGAATCATCCGGGCTACCCAAAAGAACAGAATGTCATAGCCGGTTTCGAGAAGATTTGTCGGGTGATACGCATGCAGGTCCGGCGATTCTTCCGGCCAGCCGAGAGTGGAAAAGGTCCAAAGTCCCGATGAGAACCAGGTGTCGAGGGTATCGGGATCTTGTTCCCATCCGTCGCCCTCCGGTGATTCGACGCCGCAATACGTTTCAACCCCTCGACTGTCGCTCGTGGTACCGTCCGACTTGCCGTGAGCGTTAGTCGAACGGTACCATACCGGAATGCGGTGCCCATACCAGATCTGGCGGCTGATGCACCAATCGTGAAGGTTTTCGATCCAATGAAAATAAGTTTTGTCGAAATATTCCGGAATAATTTTAATTGCCTTGCTCGCAAGCGCGTCATGCATCCATTCCCGAAGCGTCGGCAGGTAGGCGCCTGTGGCATAGTTCCAGGTGCCGGGAAACTGGAAGCGTTTATTGACATCCACGAACCACTGGAGCTTTATCTGCGGCTCGATGATGCCCCCGGTGCGCTCCGCAGTCGCGACTTTATGGACATACTCCTCTTCTTTCACGAGAAGGCCTTTTTCCCGGAGCTTCTCAACGATTTTTGGCCGCGCTTCAGCTATTTTCATCTGAGCGAACTCTTGAGCGACTGGAAGGAGTCTGCCGTGCTCGTCAATAATCTGTTCCGTATCGAGCTTATGCCGCTTGGCTATCTCAAAGTCAGCCATACTGTGCCACGGCGTTATGGTCATCACGCCTGTGCCGAAGTTCATGTCGACTGCCTCGTCTTTAATGACGGTCGTGGTAATCTTGCCGTTGATCCATTCAATCTCGAGTTTCTGGCCGTCTCGATACTTAGCGTATCTCGTATCAGCCGGGTGCATCACGACATACTTGTCGCCAAACTTCGTTTCGGGACGCGCGGTTCCTATGACGAAAGGCCCATACTTTAGATAGTAAAATGTCCCTCTTTCTTCGACATAAACGATTTCGTCGTCCGAGATAGTGGTCTGTCCCTTCGGGTCCCAATTGACTGCGCGGTACCCTCGATAAACGAGCCCCGCGTCATACATCCGCTTGAACGCAGTTCGCACGGCATGACTGCGTTTCTCATCGAGAGTAAAAGCTTCACGAGACCAATCGAGCGAAGAGCCCATTTTTCGCAGCTGCTTCACAATGGTATCGTGGCTTTCCTTGGCAAATTGCTCGATCCGCTTGACGAGTTCCTCACGGGTGAAATCGTTTCGATGTTTCTTCTCTTTTTTGTAGATGTCATTTTCTACTTTCGCTTGGGTTGCGATTGAGGCGTGATCAGTGCCGGGAATCCAAAGCGCGCGCTTCCCGCGCATACGATTGAAGCGGACGAGAATGTCCTCGATTGCAAGCATCGCCGCGTGGCCGATGTGGAGAGTTCCTGTAACGTTTGGCGGGGGAAGGACGATGGAAAAAGGCTCGGCGTCCTTTTCCGTGACGCCCTTTTCGATGCAAATATCGGGATTAAAAAAACCGCTCTCTTCCCAGGTGCGGTAGATTCTATCTTCCGTTTCAGCCGGATTGTAGGGCTTTAGAAATTTCTCATCCACCCCGTTAGAAGCTCCCATTTGTCCATCTTTCATAGTGTAAATCTTTCGGAAAATTGAACCCGAAAAAAGCCGCTCTCGCAATGCTTCTAGCGGGGTTCATGAGTCCTTATTTTACCACATCAGGCCAATCGCAGCTCTCCGCGGGCGCGGAGCTCCGCGCCCGCGGGGATTCCTTGGAGCGCGCGGAAATAGCCGGCAACCGCAATCATAACCGCATTGTCAGTCGTGAGTTTCTCTTCGGGAATGAGGAGCGCTACGCCGGGAAACTCGCGCTCGACGAGCTTTTTGAAGCTCCGGCGGATATGGATGTTTGCCGAAACGCCACCGCCAAGAACAAGCGTTCGCGCACTGGTTTTTTCAAGAGCTTTTTTTGTTTTAACAACAAGTACTTCCGTCACCGCATTTTCAAACTCATGAGCAATGTGTTCTTTTTTATTTTCACTCAACTCCGGAATTTTTTTCAGCGTGTAGAGTACCGCAGTTTTGAGGCCTGCAAAAGAGAAATCGCAGGTATCGCTCTTGAGCATTGGACGAGGCAGGGGATAGGCTGGTTTCTCACCGCTCATTCGGCTTTTCTCGGCAAGTTTTGAAATCTCTGGTCCTCCTGGGTAGGGAAGGGAAAGCATCCTCCCTACTTTATCAAATGCTTCTCCGACTGCATCATCAAGAGTCTCGCCGATAAGCTCATACTCGAACCAATTTTTCATGAGTACCAGCTCGGTGTGGCCGCCGGAGATGAGGAGTGCGAGGATGGGGAATTGAGTTGCACCAATTTCGAGCTTCGGATTTCGAGCTTCGGATTTTTCTTGTAGCATTGCTGAAAAAATATGTCCCTCCATGTGATTGATGGGGATGACTGGTTTACCCCAAATGAGTCCCAGCGCATTTGCAAAATTAATACCAACCCAAAGCGCGGGCTCCAAACCCGGTCCGTGGGTGACCGCAATGGCGTCGATGTCCGGCGTAGCGAGCTTTGGAATTTGGACGAGAAACTGTTTCAGAAGTTCTGGTTCATGACTGAATAATTCTTCTAGAGTGGTTTTTTGTGCCTCAGAAAATTCTTTTCCGCCGATGAAATATACCTCTGCTTCAGTAAGGGTTTTTTCAAGCAAAGGGACAAGGTTGCGTGCATGTTCGCGCTTAGCGAGATTGGGGTACACGCCGCCGAACTCTGCATGAAGTTTCACCTGCGAATACAATGCATTGCCAAGAACAGTAAAAACCGGAGTATTAAAATCACCCTGCGCTTCAACAATGCTTACCGCCGTCTCATCGCAGGACGTTTCTATACCTAAAATCTTCATCGGTATTTATCAAAGAAGCCCTTGTAGGTTTTGTAAGTATAAGCAAATCCGCTATGAAGCGGCTCAGGCAACGTATCAAGCCGGAACCAACCCAGTTCGACAATTTTTTCCGGCTCGTTATTTTTTACTTCACTTGGGTTCACCTTGACGAAGAACGGGACGGCGAGCCAATGTGTCTTTTTTCCGTTCTGTTCGCGAAAAATATCGTGACTTGGAAGCTGTTCCTGAATTTCTCCGCCGCAGCCATATTCTTCCATAATTTCCCGAAGCACATTTTCCTCGAGGGATACACCAAAGTCAAGCTTTCCTGAACCCGGGTCCCACCGGCCGTGTTCATCCCGGCAGTTCTTGCTTCTCTTATGCAGAAGAAAATTACCCTTGCCATCGTGACAATAGAACGGGGTAGTAACTCCGATATAATCAATCCCGATTTTCATTGTTTCAATAACTTCCCTAGACGATCAAGGAAGAGCAGTTGTTCGTAACGCATTTTATTATTTGCTTCCTCCCTTGTGAAAAAACCGAATCGGTCCATCTCGGGAAAGCTCTCTATTTTTCCGGATTTCGGCGGCCACTCCATTTCAAATAGGTTGCTTTTGAGTGTTTCGGGGTCTACATCATTCTCAAATGCCCAGACATGCACGGTCTTGTTATTTTTCTGTTCTACAGTATGAAGCGATAAATATGGTCCATGCGGCTTAATACTTGTTTCTTCTTCAAATTCTCGCTCTGCCACTTTAAATAGATCCTCCTCACCCTCATCAGGCTGACCTTTTGGAATACTCCACACCCCCTCGTCCTTTTCACTGTAGAAAGGGCCGCCAGGATGTGCAAGTAGAAATTCAAGGTATCCGTTTCGACGCCGATACATTAAGAATCCTGCACTAATTTTTTTCATGCGACAATTTCATTTACCAAAATTCCCGAAAGCCACGCATCAATAATTCCCTTAGACGGAGCGAACATCGGAGAAGGAAGTTCTTGCGGATCATACCACTTCCAATTGCGTGATTTCTCCGGTTCCGCAGTATACGGCTCTCCGCTCTTCCACTGCGTGAGAAAGCCGATATTTATGTAATGTTTTCCATATACGCGCTCATTATTGATTGACACTATTTTTTTGAACTCAATGTCCGTGAGTCCTGTTTCTTCCTGCACTTCCATGCGCGCCACTTCCTCAAATGTCTTTCCGAATTCAAAGTGACCTCCCGGGATCGAGAAGGTGCCTGCGCCATGGCTTGCAAGTCTCTCTCCTATGAGAATTTTGCCATCTTTAACAATGATGACGCCAACGGCAACCAATGGCCTCTGTTTTGCCTCTTCACTCATATGCGCGGTGCAGGGATCGAACCTGCTACCTTCCGCACGTCAAGCGGACGCTCTACCGATTGAGCTAACCGCGCATGTCAAAACAATTCTACCAAACACTGAGTCTCGACGAGCTGTACTGTCTATCGAGACCCCGACCGCTAAGCGCGTCGGGGCTAACCGCCCCTCCAAAAACAGCCATATTGTAGCAGAATTTTTGGAATGTTCTAGTTTTTTGCTCTCGTTGTTTTAATGATAATCCTTCTGTATACTTTCGCGAGAACTTCATAGCGTTCGCGTTGTGAAGCGTTATTTCGAATATGGTCGCAAGACCATGCAACAGGCAACCGAAGAAAGGGAGGCTCTGATGGCCGCCAATACACTATCCACCAACGCGAAAAATCAGGAAAACCAGAGAGTCGCATCAAGTATTATCGGCCCGCTTCTCGAAGGACTCTTTCGCGCAAAGGGCATCGTGGATACGAGTGAATTCCGAAGGATGACGGGTTGGAGCGAGACCCTGCTCGACAAGGTTCGCACCTGCGAAGGAACGGTAACCGTTGAGAATTGTGCGCTCGCCGCGCAATTCTTCAAATTACCCGTAGGCGTCCTTCTCGGCACGCGCCACATCAACGGGGAGCCGACTCGCGGCAAACGCCAACGGTTTCTGCCGAAGTTTTTCACGGAGGGCGACAGAGATACCGGCGAGCGCATCATTACTGCGCTCAACGGGCTGGGCGTTAATGGCGGTTCAGTTGAACTGGCTGCCTGGCTCGCGCGTGCGCTGCCGAGTGTCAGGAAAAAAAGTGCCTTGGCTCCCCTTCAGGTGCTTCAGGGAAAACGCTGGCTTGCCATCGGCGAATTTCAACGTTTGATGGTGGAGCTCAATGGAGTCGCTGGGAAGAAGAAGCTTGCTCCGCCGACAGCCCAGAAGATTCTCGGTCCTGCATGGCTCGCGATCCGAGATTGGGTGAAGGGAAGCGAAATCGTTGCTCAATCTGAAGACAACGAGTCGCCGACAGCCGAGGAAGAATCAGTGGAGGAGCCAACGGAACAGTCAGCCCCCGAGGGAGAAACACCCCCAGGCGTTCAAGTGCAAGCCGAAAATTTGAGCGAGCGGTATGAGGCGCTCAATACTCCGGAGAAACGTGCAGCTTTCGCGAAAAATGTCGGCCACTGCTACTACCCAATGAGCCATACTCTTACGAGGGGTGAGTTGGCAGAAAAGCTCGGTAAAAGCGCAAGTTTTTATAGCCAGCTTGTCAACCGAAGGCTGGCAATCACCCCAAAGCTGCTTGATGATCTCTCGAATCTCTTCGACAAGACTCCGCAGTGGTTCGTAGAGGAGCACGACTTTACGACTGAGAACACACAACCCAGTCCAACACCGAAACCTTTCGTATCGAGAGGGTTCAAAGACGGACGAAAGGTCGCGGAAGAAGAGCGCACACGCCGCAAAACGGTCGCGGCGAACGCCCGTTACTGTTTCGGTCTTCCCGGAAACACCGTTAAGAAAGGGGCTCTGGCCAGCGAAATCGGCAAGAAGGGATACTTCACTACGAATCTTCTTGCTGGAAAGGTCCCCATAACCGAAGAACTACTCGCGGCTTTAGTGAAGCTTTTTGGCCAGCCGCGGGAATGGTTCCTCGCCGACCATGTACTCGAATCGGGGATGCCGGTGCATACACAAACCGATCTGCCGGCTCCAGAGAATCCTGTGCCGGCGTCTCTACCGGCTGCTGAACCAGTCGCTGAAACGTTCACACCGGCGGCAGCTATCTCTCTCCCTGCCGCACCTCCCGTGGCAAAACAGGATGCCTTGCCCCTGTCGTTCCCAGGTCTCGTTCATAAATTCTTTCTCGTACACCCGGACCTGGCGACGCCGTACTACACCCTCCTCGCGGCGGGGGTAAAAGAAGGGCTCAACGAAAACGAAACGCTCGCGCTTATGACCCTTCTTCACCAGCTTCGGAAGGAGTTCCCAGGTGGGGCAGGTTCCTGACGAAGTCCTTTACCACACCACGGGTCCGGCATGCCGGACCCGTTTTTTATAAAGAGATAGAAATGCACAGAAAGTAATCAAATCTATGACCCCGACGGGAGTCGAACCCGTATTGCCGCCTTGAAAGAGCGGCGTCCTAACCGTTAGACGACGGGGCCTTTTTGACTTTGCCATTATACAACACTGTTTTATGTTTGTTGAGTCTATACCAATGTTCTGCAGAACTATGGTATAATAGTATTTAAATAAAGAGTATGGACAAAAAAAGACATCGAGAGCTTGAGAAAATATTAAAAGGCGTTGCGAGTCATCGTAGGGTTCAGATTATTGATTTGCTTGAGAAAGAGCCGGAATTGTCGGTTTTAGACATCGCCGAACACCTCGCTATTGACTTTCGCACGGCTTCCGAGCATCTCCGCAAGCTGGTCATTGCTGGAATCGTGATGAAGCGGTCTGATGGGGCGGCAGTTCGGCACGCCCTCACTGTTCGGGGTAAGAATATTCTCAAGTTCTGCAGAACATTGGAATAATAACTTTCTCTGGATAGCTTGCTCTATCCAAATGCCGATCTTGTGGAAGAGTGCTATAAAAGTTGCTACTATGGCTCTGTTCGGAGGAGTGGCTGATTGGAGAAAACAGAAACTGCTTTTTGTTTTCTCCGAGCGAAGCGAAGGTGGGCAGCCCGAAGCCGCTCCGTCCGAAGGCAAAAATACGAAGTATATTTTGGAGGAGTGGCTGAGTGGCTGAAAGCACCGGTTTCGAAAACCGGCATGCCGTAAGGCATCGTGAGTTCGAATCTCACCTCCTCCGATTTTAGCTATACTGTAGATGTGAAAAATTCTTTTATAGCACTAATCGTCCTTGTAGTAGGCATTATAGTTGCTGGATTTGTTATTCCCAAAATTTCTCATGTGCCCACCGGTGAAGAGTCAGAGCCGGTTTTTTGCACAATGGACGCAAAAATGTGTCCCGATGGCTCATATGTTGGTCGCACTGGTCCTAAATGCGAATTTGCGGCGTGCCCGGGAAGCGGCAACAGTAGCGGAGGCATTCTTCCATATCACTCCGGCATTCGCGGCACGGTGATGCTCGGACCTACCTGTCCGGTTGAGAGGATACCGCCTGACCCGGAATGTGCCGACAAACCATACACGACCAGACTCGCGGTTACTTCTCCGGATGGTGCATGGGTGGTCAGCGAGTTCAGCTCGGATAAAGAAGGAAGATTTGAAGTCTCTCTGCCGCCCGGAGGATATGCTATTCGAAGTGCTGTCGCCGCGAACGTTCTTCCTTACTGCTCAAGTCAGAGCCCAATCATCGTGGAACCCGATGGCTACACCGAAGCAAACGTGTCCTGCGACAGCGGCATCCGCTGAAGAGCTCTTTTGTATGTTCACACGAAAAACCAAATCGGCGGGAGGGGTGGTGCTTAACCCCAACGGAGGGGTGCTTGTCGTAAAACAGCATGGAGACTCGTGGTCCCTCCCCAAAGGGCACATTGACGAGGGAGAAACGCCGCTTGAGGCGGCAAAGCGGGAGATTTTTGAAGAGTCTGGCATTACGGACCTCACCTTGGTGAAGCCGCTTTTTTCCTATGAGCGGTTTGCCATTGGACCGGGCGGCGTGGGGGAGGATCGCTCTATGC
Organism: Candidatus Kaiserbacteria bacterium RIFCSPLOWO2_01_FULL_51_21; assembly: GCA_001781435.1. Taxonomy (GTDB): domain Bacteria; phylum Patescibacteriota; class Minisyncoccia; order Phycocordibacterales; family 2-01-FULL-51-21; genus 2-01-FULL-51-21. The sequence goes on along the minus strand of MFLV01000014.1, from coordinate 1,313 downwards.
TTAAAGAAATCGAAATGTTTCTCTTTCGTACAAGCCAGACTAAACTTACACCTCAAGACTCGGCGAATCCCGAGGCGCGGTGGGTTTTAAAGAATGAAGTCTCAAAACTTCTCACCCACCCCAAAGACCGTGAATTTTTTGAAAAGATAACGTTCGAACTTCCTTAGCGCATACTGAGGTACCCGTAGATGTCCTCAAGCGCTTTGACCGCATCCCCCGCGGAAATGTTGTTTTGATGGTACAGTCCGTCCGTACAGTCGCCTGCAGCCCACGCTCCCTCAATTGAGGTTCGTTGCGTGCGAGGGTCGACGACGATTCGATTGTACTGGTCAAGCTTCACCAGATCCTTCACAAAGGAAGTGTTCGGCAGCATGCCGATTTCGACAAAAATACCGGCAACAGGGAGCTCATGCTTCTCGTTAGTTTCTTTATCAAGGTACACAAGGCCGGTCACGAATTGCTCGCCTTTTACTTCGAGCGGTTCAACACTCCGGAGTGCTTTCATTTTTGGATTCGAGAGCACTTTTTCCACCGTAGCAGGATCTCCTTTGAATTCAGGGCTATGGTGCAGGAGCGTAACGCTTTTGGCGTAGGCAAGAAGCTGGGAAGCGGTATCAAAGGCGGCGTTGCCCCCGCCCACAACCGCGGTATCCATGTCGGCAAACAACGGCCCATCGCAAGAAGCACAGTAGGTGAGGCCTTTCTGGTCGAACTCGGCGGCGCCGGGAACCGGCAATTTTTTGCGCGCGGCGCCGGCAGTGATAAGGATTGTCTTTGCGGTGTACGTATTCTTGTTTGTCTGTATTGAAAAGAGTCCCTCTGTTTTTGTGATGGCAACGGCCCTCTCGCCTTCAGCAATAGTGATGAAGGTATCGGCATATGCCTTGAGATGCTCTTTGAGTTTATGGGCGAAGTCAGCTCCGGTGATTGAAATTTCACCTATCCAGTTTTGAATTTCGCCCGAGACGTTGCTTTGTCCACCCCAGTCGTCAGTGACGAAGATGGTTTTCAAGTGCTTGCGGGAAGCATACACTCCGGCGGCAACGCCGGCAGGTCCGCCGCCAATGATTGCCAAATCAAACATGAATCAAGAATAAGGGATAAGGAATGAGAATAATAGTAACAAATAATGTGACAAAAAACATCCGCCCTGCGGGCGGATGCCTGATTCATGTTTCTTGATTCCTACTTCAGCTTTGAACGTCGTAGGAACGCCGGTACGGCGCCCCAATCATCATCCGAAGCGTCGCTTGCCGGTCGCGGCTCTTCAGCCCCTCGAAGCGTCGCTTGCCGGTCGCGGCTCTTCAGCCCCT
>MFLV01000013.1 GCA_001781435.1 Candidatus Kaiserbacteria bacterium RIFCSPLOWO2_01_FULL_51_21 | reverse complement strand
GCTTGAAATCGTTGCGGTCAATGATTTGGGTGATGTTGAGAACCTTGCTTACCTTTTGAAATACGATACGGCCTACGGCAAGAGCGACCTCGACATCAAAACTAAAAGAGGAGCTCTCATTGTCAACGGCAAAGAAGTTGTATTTCTTTCGGAAAAGAATCCGGCGAAATTGCCATGGAGAGATTACAATATTGATGTTGTTGTTGAGGCGACAGGATTTTTTGAAGATTATGCAAAAGCGCGCGTGCATCTCGATGCCGGGGCGAAGCGGGTGGTAACGACGGCGCCGGCAAAAGACGAGCCTCCAGAAGGAGTTGCCGGGGCAACGGTGCTCATGGGCATCAATGACGACTTGCTTAAAACGTGTCAGATTTCCTCCAATGCCTCATGCACGACAAATGCGGGAAGTCCTCTTATGTATATATTGAACGAAGCCGTTGGTATTGAGAAAGCGCTCTTGAGTACGACCCATGGCTATACGGCCACGCAAGCCCTGGTTGATTCGCCTGTAAAAAGCAAAGATTTTCGCCGTGGCCGCGCGGCGGCGCAAAATATTGTGCCGTCTACCACGGGAGCGGCGATTGCGGTAACGAAAGCTCTGCCGGAACTTGAAGGAAAATTTGACGGTATCGCTATCCGCGTGCCGGTTGTTACGGGGTCTATAGTCGATGTTACTTTTATTGCCAAGCGAGATACGTCGGTTGAAGAAATAAATGACATCTTACGCAAGGCCGCGAAAAATTCGCGCTGGAGACATGTTTTTACGGTAACGGAAGAGCAGCTCGTCTCGTCAGACATTATTGGAAGTGAGTTTGCCTCCATTGCCGATCTTGCCTTTACGCGAGTGATTGGCGGCAATCTCGTCAAAGTCCTTGCGTGGTATGACAACGAAATGGGCTACACCTATACGCTTGTCGACCATGTTATTAAAACCGGGAAGTATGCGCTGGAGAGATAATTTACTACGATATGAAAGTTTTGTTTGCCGCCGACCACGCCGGCTTTGACCTTAAAGCGAAGTTGATTCCGTTTGTCGAATCTCTCGGTCACACCACTGAAGATTTGGGGCCATCAAGTTATAACGTGGAGGACGACTATCCCGGCTTTGTGTCTCGCGTAGCAAAAAAGATTTCTGAAGAGCCAAGTGATTATATGGGCATCGTTATTGGTGGTTCAGGACAAGCAGAAGCAATGGTTGCGAACCGATATCCTCGGGTGCGGGCGGCGGTCTACTATGGGGGTAAGAACCGAATTGTTTCGCTTAGCCGCGAGCACAACAATGCGAATATACTCTCTCTCGGGGCACGGTTCATGAGTGAGGAGGAGGCAAAGCAAGCGGTACACGTTTGGCTTACTACTCCCTTTTCCGGGGAAGAGCGCCATGTTCGGCGTATTCGGCAAATAGATACCTTGCGCAATGGCTGAAATCATTCCCGCAATTATGCCGGCGAATTTGGAGGATTTGCGCGAAAAACTTGCGCGGGTGGATGGACTCGTGCCTCTCGTACAGATAGATATTATGGATGGAATTTTTGTGCCAAGTCGCTCTTGGCCCTTTATTGAAGGAGGATTAGACGAGTTTGCGCGCATTGTCGCGGAGGAAGACGGGTTGCCCTTTTGGAACACACTTGATTTTGAAATTGACCTTATGGTTTCAAGTCCCGAAACGGCGATACGGCAATGGTTCGCGGCAGGCGCGCGCCGCTTTATTGTTCACATCGAAAGCATACTTGATTTCGAGGAAATCCTTGATTTTTTCGATGTGAATATTCGTGCGGAGGATGAAGGTGCGGAGCTCGGCGTTGCGCTTAACGTGGATACGCCAAACGCTGTTATCGAACCGTTCCTCGACCGCGTGCATTTCGTGCAGTGTATGGGCATTGAGCGCATTGGTTTTCAGAATGAGCCTTTCGACGAAAGGGTTCTTGAAAGGATAGTTGATTTACGGGAACGCTACCCAGACGTTATACTTTCTGTTGACGGCGGAGTTGGTTTAGAAACCGCATCAGTGCTTATTGAGGCAGGGGTGGACCGTCTCGCGGTTGGCTCCGACCTGTTTGAGAGTGACGATATCGAAAAGACACTAAGAGAATTTCAGTCGCTTACATGAGTCCCGTTAGAGATTTTCTATGTGGTACTAGGCGGGAAGTGGTAGTATTTCGTTATGTCTGTCTATATCAGTGAAGGTAAGGTAAAGGAGCTCGAGGTGAAGGCCAATCTGATTCGCCAGACGCTCATTCAAATGCTTGTCGCTGCCGGCTCGGGACACACCGCCGGCCCTTTAGGGATGGCAGATATTTTTACCGCTCTTTATTTCCACGTCCTCAAACATGACCCAAAAAAACCAGATTGGCCAGAGCGCGATCGGCTGATTCTCTCAAACGGCCACATCTCCCCGGTCCGCTACGCGGCGATGGCGCATGCCGGCTATTTTTCCCTCGAGGAGGCAATGACACTGCGCAAATTCGGCTCGCCCTTGCAGGGTCACCCGGAGCGCGAACGCTTGCCGGGAATCGAGACAACCTCCGGCCCTCTTGGTTCCGGGCTTGGGCAATCGGCAGGTTATGCCTACGGGGCGCGGATGGACGGCAAGAAATTTCGCGTCTACTGTCTTATGAGCGATGGGGAGCAGGACGCAGGCAACACCTGGGAATCAGCAATGTTTGCCAGTAACAACAAACTCTCCAATTTGACTGCGGTGATCGACCGCAACAACATTCAAATTGACGGAATGACAGAGCAAGTCATGCCGCTTGAACCTTTGCGTTCAAAATACGAAGCGTTCAACTGGCACGTTCTTGAAGTAGACGGGCACAATATCGAGCAGTTTGTGGATGCGGTTGAGGAAGCGAAAGCGATTTATGAGAAACCGACGCTTATTCTTGCGCACACCATACCCGGCAAAGGCATCAAAGAGATTGAATTTGATTACAACTGGCATGGCAAACCCCCCAAGCCCGATGAGGCGAAAAGATTCTTGGCGGAGCTCCGCACCTTGAGAGGTAAGATACGCAGTGAGCATGAATGACTCTCGCCTATGGCCGCTCGGACGCACGCGTCCATCAAGCATCCTCGCGGCACAGGCTCGCTCTAACAGGATATGATTAAAACAGAAGCAAAACTTGTTCAGAATATTTTTGATAAACCGGCGGAGGCGCCGACGCGAGACGGATTTGGCAAAGGTGTGGTTGAAGCGGGAGAAAAAGACGAGCGGGTGGTGGTGCTCTGTGCCGACCTCGCGGAGTCAACCCGGGCGCACTGGTTTAAGGAGAAATTTCCAAATCGTTACATCGAGCTTGGGGTTGCTGAGCAGAACTTGGCGACCGTTGCCTCGGGACTTGCGAACTACGGCAAAATTCCGTTCATGGCTTCCTATGCAACGTTTAGCCCGGGTCGCAACAACGAGCAGATTCGCACCACCATCTCTATTAATAATCTGCCGGTGAAAATTGTCGGCGCACATGCCGGTGTCTCTGTCGGTCCTGACGGAGCGACCCACCAGGCGCTTGAGGACATTGCGCTCATGCGCGTTCAGCCACGCATGGTCGTCGTGGTGCCCGCTGATGCGGAGGAGGCCCGGAAAGCCACGATTGCGGCGGCGTTTAACGGTAAACCGACGTATCTGCGATTTGCCCGAGAAAAAACGCCGATTTTCACAACTGCCGAGACGCCGTTTGAAATAGGAAAAGCAATCATACTTTGGGAAGGAGAAAATCCACAAGTGGCCTTATTCGTCTGCGGGCCATTGGTCTATAACGCTCTTGTTGCCGCAAAAGAATTAGCTGATGAAGGAGTGAGCACTCTGGTCATCAATAACCACACAATAAAACCGATGGATCGGGAGACGATTGTCAACGCGGCACAAAAAACGGGAGCCGTAGTAACGGTAGAGGAGCACCAGGTTTCAGGCGGCATGGGTTCGGCGGTTGCAGAAATTTTGTCGCAAGAATTCCCCGTGCCGATGGAATTCATCGGTGTACACGATCAATTTGGTCAATCAGGCTCACCCTCCGAACTTTTAGAACATTACGGTATGGGAGTTTCTCATATCGTTACGGCAGTAAAAAAAGTTATCACCCGCAAATGATCATGACACAAAACGTACAAATTTGGATTGGAGCTCTTCTTATTGCGACCGTTGGACTCATGGCATCGCTCTCGATCATCAATGTCGCCAACGGAAAGCATATCAACATAGCCTCTTCGTTTGACGCGAGTTTGATCCAAGAACCGGTACAATAATTTTCTTTACCCCGTTAGGGAATGCCCCGCAGCTTGCCGCACGGGCTTGTTCAAGCGCAGGACGCGTGAGAAGTCCTTTTTGGGGCGCCGATTTTCTGCACGACTGACATAGTGTTAATAGCAGGCAAACCGCATGCCCTCATCGCGTTACCCGATAGATGACATAGGTACCCGATTCTTCCTTGTGATAGTACAAACTTTTTCCATCGAGGGTGATGGTTGGCGCTTCGACGAAGCTTCCACCAATAGCGCTTATTCTCTCTGCTTGTCCGAACGTGTCGTTGACCGTATCTCGCCGCGCGACGAAGATGCCATTTCCCACCGGCTTTCCATCTTCAATTGAGGTCCGTGTGAAGAAAATCTCTTTTCCATCAGCGGAAATACTAGGAGCGTAGTTTAAACCGCCCGTGTTAATGTTTTTCGTGATGCTTTCATCAAGCGTGAACGAACCGCCCGTCTTCCTCGCCGCACGCACCGTGAAAATGCTTGGTGGCGGACCTCTATCAAAGAGTCCTTCGGAATAGTAGAGTGCACTGCCGTCAGGGGCGATGTCCGGGTCGACACTAACCCACCGGTCTTTTCCCACATACACATTGCCCGAAACATGCGAGGGGCTTGAGATGTTCCCGTTAACAAACTTGCCTACGTACAGGCTCTTTTTAGTGGAAGGGTAATCGGCAAGCGAGGTGTAATACACATTGCCATCAAGATCAAAGCTTGGCGTACCATCAACCGTATTGGTATTGATGCCCCCTACTTTCCCTTTATAGGTAAAGTGGGTATCATCAACGCGCTCGGCCCAATACATATCCTTATTGGAACCATCATCATTAAAGAGCAGATAATTTCCGTCTTTAGAAATGCCCGGTTCCATTGCACTACCGGTGTACCCTTCGATACTCACGCGCTCTTGGTTCTTGAATTCTTTACCGGATACGGTCTGAGGAGGAATTTCCGTAACCGGCGGATTTACAATTACACCACCTCCATCAATCGGCCTTGGGGTCTCCTTGAGGGGTTCCGTCAGATCTGCGGGCTTTTTACTCATAAAGATGATAAATAGAGCCAGAAGAATAACAAGAAACCCTCCGGCAATGAAGAATTTTTTCATACTTTACACCCCAGCATCGATTTATAGTATGCGAGGTTGGTAATCAGAGGGCGCTTCAGCAAGGAATCGTTCAAGCGCAGGACGCGTGAGGAGCCCCCTTTGCGCGCCTACCTGCTGGACGACGGACATTGAATTTATCGGCGCCCATTGAAGCGCTTCCGGAATTGTTTTTCCAAGTGCTAATGCAGAAACAAATGTTGAAGCAAATGCATCTCCTGCGCCGGTTCGCTGAAGCGGCGGCTTTGGGTCAGGGTACATGGGCATATGCCAGTACTCGCTTCCATCATAGGTATATGCGCCTTTCGGACCATCGGTAATAACGGCGATTTTGGGCCCGAGTCCGCGAATCCCCGCAAGCAGTTTTTCCATATCTTCTTCCGTCGGCTTTTTGAGAATAAGGCGCGCTTCATCTCTGTTGCAGAAAAAGACCTCAGAGCGTTCATATAGAGACTTAAGTTTTTCTATGCCGAGTTTTATCTGAAACGTGCCGGGCTGAAAAGCAAGCTTAACCTCAGGGTGCGCTGAAAGAAATCGTACGAGTTGTTCATGATAAGGGAGAGAGTTCGGGGCAAGGGAAGTGAGATACATCCATTTAGGCGGCGGCAGGCTTTCCGGAAATCGGTAATTAAACTCGGTATGTTTGACGAGAATTGTTCTCTCTTCTTCGTACCATAGAACATAGTGATAGTTGGTTGGTTTGCCTTTCTCGGTTGTCACGAAGTCGGTGATGACGTTGTCTTTCCGCAGTGATTCAAGGCATTCGGCGCCGTTTTGATCGTTGCCAATATTTGTGACCGCGGCGGAGCGAAGCCCGAGCCGGGCCGCCGAAACGGCGGCGTTTGGACCGTTTCCCACCGCACGCACCACCTCGACGGATTCATAGGGAATTTTGTCGCCGAAGCGCATGCAGAGCATGCAGTGCTCGCGATTGATGTCGCAAGTAACGCTTGCGTCTTTGATGCGAATAAACGCGTCGGTGGTGATATCGCCGACCGCGACAAAATCCAGAGGTTCCATAATAAAATAGTATAACACTTGGCAGGCCGAATTCATTCACCTATAATTGTTGTAAGCAGGCCGTAAGGAGATACACATGGAGTTCTTTATACAACGTTTTCTTCAGGCGCGAGATGGAAACATGCCTCCTCAGGAAGCATGGCTTTCTCACGAAGGCCCAAATGAGAAATTCATGGCAAGTTTTGCCGCCCCGCTCGAATTGCTCGACCAAGAGGCATGGGACAACATGCTTTTGATTGCTGTTAAAACAGGAGCTGTGCGGGCCTATCTGAGTTTTCGCTACGGATGCACATTCGCAGAAGCTCGCCAATTATCGGATGCGTACCTTACCTCATATCTTCTGCCCCTCAATAGAAAAAGGGTGATTGGTGTGGTAACAGCGGGTTTGTACGATGCATCTCCCTGGGGATGGTATTTTATCTCTCTTTTTGACTATCGGGATATACCGCGAAGCCATCGAACGCATACTCAGTCACAGTTTGAAGCCCTCTTGAGAGATGTCGGGTATGATCTTGCTGAGCTGGAGCAAAAGAAACCTCATTAAATTTACCGCCGCGGTTTCCCGCGGCGGTTCTGCTTGGTATACTTAACGCTATGCAAACCCTGCGAGAGCTTATTGCCGATGCCGAGTTACGGAAAGTCGCCATCGGCCACTTCAATATTTCCGATTCGGAAGGGCTGTGGGGAGTTTTTAATGCGGCCCGGAAATTGAGCGTCCCTGTTATTCTCGGTACTTCCGAGGGGGAACGTGATTTTATCGGCACACGACAGGCGGTGGTGCTCGTGCGCAGTTTGCGTGAGGAGTTCGATTATCCGGTATTTCTCAATGCCGACCATACGTATTCGTTTGAAAGGCTGAAAGAGGCGGTGGACGCGGGATTTGACGCCGTGATTTTCGACGGCTCCAAACTTTCCTTTGAAGAAAACGCTGTCGAGACAAAAAGATGCGTTGCCTACGCGCGGCAAACCCGCCCGGAGATCTTGATTGAAGGAGAAATAGGCTACATCGGCACCTCGTCGAAGCTTCTGGATGAA
>MFLV01000012.1 GCA_001781435.1 Candidatus Kaiserbacteria bacterium RIFCSPLOWO2_01_FULL_51_21 | reverse complement strand
CGCGCCGTCATTTTTAAGAAAATAGCCGCGGAAACCGGCAACCTTGGCTCCGCGTTCGAAATCAACCATGTCCAGTGCTTGCATGAGGTCAACGTGGCTTTTCGGCTCGAAAGAAAATTGCGGCTTCTCTCCAGAGGTGCGCTCCTGCCGATTGCCGCGCTCATCGTCGCCCTCCGGCACCGACATATCCGGAATGTTGGGCACTTGCACCATGAGCATCTGCCACTCTCTCATGATGTCCCGAAGTTCCCGCTCTTCCCTCTCAAGAATGTCCTTGACGCCGCGCATCTCGGCGAACCGGTCGGCTTTTGAAGAGACGTCTGTTTCTTCGCGAATACGCTCACTGAAGCGATTTTGAAGCGCCCGTTTTTCTTCAATGGAGACAAGAAGGGCTCTCCGCTTGTCGTCCACTTCAAACAAGCGCTCAAAGTCGACGGTCATGCGCTTTTTACGCGCGCCTTCTTTCACAAGCGGAAGATTCTCGCGGATAAATTTGATGTCTAACATTCGAGTAGCTGTTAGTTGTTAGCTGTTAGCTTCATTAGCCAAAAACGCTTAGGGCAATGATAAGATGATACCACATGAAAAAAGATCTTCGACAACTAAGCCAAGAGGAGTTTCCGCCGCTTCTTCGGGAAATTCCCGACCCCCCAAAAAAACTGTACCTCCGCGGAGCGCTTCCCTCCTCTAGCTTCAAACTTCTTACCGTCGTCGGGTCGCGCAAATACACCCCCTACGGCAAGGCTGTTGTCGAGAAGCTGATCTCGGGGCTTCGGGGATTTCCGGTTGCCATCGTTTCGGGACTCGCGCTCGGCATTGATGCTCTCGCCCATGAAGCGGCGCTCGCCGCGAAGCTTCCGACAATCGCCCTGCCGGGCTCGGGGCTTAATCCTGACGTCCTCTATCCGCGCGCACACTACCGTCTCGCGGAGCGTATTCTTGAAGCCCGCCTGCCGGACGGACAGCAGGGCGGGGCACTCCTGTCCGAATTCGAACCCGATTTTCGGGCGCGACCTGAAAGTTTCCTGCAAAGAAATCGCGTCATGGCCGCTGTGGCGGAAGCAACTCTTATTATTGAAGCGGCGAGCCGCTCAGGAACACTCGTCACGGCAAAGCTTGCCGTGGATTATAACCGTGAGCTACTCGTCGTTCCCGGCTCGATTTTTTCACCGAATTCTTTCGGACCGCATCTGTTTCTTTCACTTGGCGCCACCCCCGTGACCTCAAGCGAAGACATTTTGAAGGCGCTCCATATTGAACCGGCGCCGAAACCGATTGCTGAGCGCACTGATCTTTCAGAAGCAGAGCGCCGCGTACTGCGGGCACTCGTCGAGCCGCGAACCCGCGACGAGCTTCTTGCCTCGCTCGCGCTCCCCGCAAGTGAAGCGAACATTCTCCTTTCCACGATGGAGCTCAAAGGGCTTATTGCGGCACGACTAGGAACCATTGAACGAGCATGAAGAAAATTCTAAAACCCCGCGCCGGATTGCGCAGGGTTTGGAACGGATGTGTGGCTTCCGCATCACGGAGGCCCCTCATAAAGAACATAGCGGGCAGCGACGACCTCCTTTCGCTTATCTGGAAAAAGAACCTCAAGCCAGTACGGGGTCGAAAGGCCATCCTGCGGATTGTAGGCATCGGCTTCGATGACCCTTTCGACTTGCGCGGCCTGGCTTGAGTACTTGTCAGCCCATGTCGGCATATACCGGACATGATCGCCCACTTTCACTCTAACGCGCACCTGCATAACGACTTCAACCGCCTCAACCATGTACCCCTCCTCGATATGTTGATCTCGCGCTACGTATGTTATGCGAGTCGCTGCTGTATGTCAAAAAGATTGACCGTGTGTCGGATTTAATGGACAATTTCTCAATTCGCTCCAATTGCTAAAAGAAAACTTTAGATTTGACAAAATTTACAGACTGCCGTATTTAATAACGCTCATGGCTCAAAGAAAAAAATTATTGATCGTCGAGTCGCCGGCTAAGGCTAAAACTATAACGAAATATCTGGGCGGCGCCTATATCGTAAAGGCATCCGTCGGGCATATTCGCGACCTTCCCAAAAGCAACAAAAAGGCGATTGATATCGAGGGCGGTTTCATTCCGCACTATGAGGTGGTTAGGGGAAAAGAGCGCGTTATTTCAGAGCTTAAAGAAGCCGCCGCAAAAGCGGATGAGGTAGTGCTTGCCACCGACCCGGATCGTGAGGGAGAGGCAATCGCCTGGCATCTTAAGGAGCTTGTCGGGCTCAAAAAACCGAAACGCATTGTCTTTCATGAAATCACGAAAGAGGCAATCGAGGAGGCTTTGGCACATCCCCGCGTCATTGACGAAAATTTGCGCCGCGCCCAGGAGGCGCGGCGCGTGCTCGACCGTCTTGTCGGCTACGACCTTTCGGGCCTCATCTGGAAGAAAGTGCGCTACGGGCTCTCCGCGGGGCGCGTCCAGTCGCCAGCGCTTCGCATCATCATGGAGCGCGAACGAGAAATCCGCGCCTTCAAACCGGAAGACTACTTTGTCATTACCGCTGATGTTGAAACGCAGAAAAAAGAGAAATTAACGCTCACCTGTGTTGAAGAGCCCCAAAATTATGCGCTTGCGGAAAAAATACTTGAGGTAGGAAAAGCGGGCGTCTGGAATGTATCCGATATCGTCGAATCGCAGATGAACCGTGTGCCCCGCCCGCCCTTCATCACCTCCACGCTCCAGCAAACCGCAAGTTCCCGCCTTGGATTCGCCCCCTCAAAGACTATGGGCATCGCCCAGAAGCTCTACGAGGCGGGACACATCACCTACATGCGCACCGATTCAACGGCGATGAGTATCGGAGCACAGCAGCAAATACTCAGTCTCGTGAAGCAAAAATTCGGGCAGGAGTATGCGACGCCGCGCGTATACAAGACGACGAGCAAGTCAGCACAGGAAGCGCACGAGGCAATCCGTCCGACCAATGTCGCTGCAGTGCGGGCAGGGACAACCGAAGAGCAGCATCGCCTGTATGCGCTTATTTGGGGACGGACAGTCGCTTCGCAAATGACAGACGCAAAACTCCTTAAAACAAAAATTGTCACTAATGTCATTGGCGGCGACATTCCAAATTTTGTCGCAAACGGTTCTCGTACCCTCTTCGACGGCTGGCTTAAGGCAGACCCGGCAGCCCGCGGCGATGATGTGGAATTGCCAAAGGTTGTTATGAGTGAAACACTTACACTCATTGAGATACACTCTGAGGCAAAGCAAACACAACCTCCTTCCCGATATACCGAAGCGGGACTCATTAAAGAACTTGAGAAGCGCGGCATCGGACGCCCTTCAACCTATGCGAGCATTATGAAAACGCTCTCTGACCGCGGCTACGTCGAAAAACAAGGACGCACGCTATATCCCACCGACGTCGGCGATGTCGTAAGCAGTTTTCTCGAACAGCATTTTGACAATTACATCAGCGACACCTTTACCGCGGAAATGGAAGATGAACTTGACCAAATTGCAGAAGGAAAACGCGAGTATACTAAGACGCTCAAGGACTTTTATGGTCCCTTTACCAAAGAAGTGAAGTCAAAAGAAAAAATGGAAAAGATTACTAACTTAGGAGACGCTCCGTCCGAATTCAAATGCCCGAAATGCGGCTCGCCGATGATCTGGAAATTATCCCGCGGCGGCAAATTCATGAGCTGTTCGCGCTTTCCAGAGTGCAGCGGTGCTCGAACCAACGAGGGAAAAGAATTGGAAGGACCGAAGGAGACCGGAGAGCTCTGTCCTCTCTGCGGAGACCTGCCTGCCGGCAAGGCGGGAAAACTTGTCGAACGTGAAGGACGTTTTGGCAAATTCATCGCCTGCAGCAATTACCCGAAATGCAAATACCTTAAAGGGAGCGGCAACGGCCTTGAGAATTCAACTGGGGTGAAATGCCCGGTGTGCAAGGAGGGAGAAATGATTCCGCGCCGCGGGCGCTTCGGCATTTTTTACAGCTGTTCAAACTATCCGAAATGCAAAAATGCGATTAAAGCAAAGCCGACAGGAAACATTTGCTCTCAGTGCGGCTCACTCATGATGGAAGGCACCAAAACGATACCGGAGAGGTGTTCAGACAAAAACTGTCCAAATCATAATCCGCACAAGATTGCGAAGTAAATCAAGAAGCATGCAACCCGCGTTGCATGCGCTGATCGTTTTGGTGAGGCGTAAGCATATTTCCTTCAGCAAAAGGAAATGCTGAGCCGGGGTCGCGGAAATTTCTGAGCGACGGCGAGGAAATTATCCGTGACCAAAAACCATTCCCGAACGGTGTAGTAATAAAGCCTGTCCGAATCACAACCCGCATAAAATCACTAAATAGTTGATGTCTCTTTAGAATGGTTTTTGTGGGGCGCAGTGATGCCGAGCGAGCACGCGAGGCCATGAGCCGGGGTCGCGAGCGAAGTCATTCGACGGAATGACTTCGACTTGTGACCAAAAACAATACCGGAGAGGTGTTCAAACAAAAATTGTCCAAACCATAATCCGCACAAATTAGAAACGAAGTGACCGCCACACTGATTGCTCAGCATGGCGGTCGAGGGTAGGGTGGAATGTCGAGCCCGTTGTCATTGGCGGCGTGGGGCTGTTGCACATCCCCCACCCCATGTATTTTCTTGCAGTTCTTGATGATCCTCCCGATTCCAGAATCGGTGGCCGACAGGAACTCGAGCACGCTGCATGGGTACGTGCTCCGAAGATGACAATAGCCGCACACCACCATTTCGGAGTGAGGAACTTGGTACTGTGGCATTGCCCCGCTCCCCTTACTTATACCGGCCGGAGCCGGGCATGCGACGCACCTTCTCGAGCGGCGGAAGGTCGTTCATAATCTCCACGTCTTCTTTCGGTGCCCCCACTTGGGGACATGGAGACCCCGTGCGGTGGTCTGCTCCACACTTCGAGCAGTAATAGTAGTTCGGGTTCGGGAGCATTATCCCCCGAACCTCCTGACGACCAAAAGGATTATCCTTCATGTTCTAACCCCTTCTTCAAGCTTGGCGGTTTGCCAAACTTTCCATTTCATAGTATAATGTATTTTATGTCTGACGTCAACCCCGTTGTAGAGTCTGGAGATGCACAAAGCGCAGGGAGCAACCCCGGCGCCGGAATTCACTACGGGATTAAGGAACTTTTGAGCATCCTCCCCTCCTCCTCCTCCAAAGAAGACATAGACCTTGTTACCAAAGCATACGCTTTCGCTGAAAAAGCCCACACGGGCCACATGCGCTTCTCCGGTGAACCGTACATGGTTCACCTCTTTGAAACCGCCAAGAGCTTGGCGGAGCTTAGCATGGGTGCTGAGACGATTGCGGCGGGGCTCCTTCACGATTCCATCGAGGACCGGGGGGTGCGCGACGAGGAAATCAGGCGCGAGTTCGGGGAAGAGATTCTTTTCCTCATACAAGGAGTCACGAAGCTCGGCGAATTAAAGTATCGCGGGCTCGAGCGGCATACCGAGAGCCTGCGGAAACTTTTCGTCGCCACCTCACAGGATATTCGGGTGGTTATCATCAAGCTGATGGACCGGCTTCATAATATACGCACTCTCTCCTTCGTGCCGAAAGAAAAACAGGGGCGCATTGCCGCCGAGACGCTTGAGATTTACGTTCCCATCGCCGATAGACTCGGTATGGGAAAATTCAAACAAGAGCTTGAGGACCTCTCCTTTCCCTATGTCTATCCAAAAGAATACGAGGAGGCGCTCTCTCTCATGAAGCAAAAGAAAAACGAGACCGAGCGACGGCTTGAAAAAATCCTGAACACGCTCAGAAAAGAGCTTGCTCAGCAGAGAGTCACCAATTTCCGCACCGAGCGGCGGCTCAAAGGCCTCTACAGCCTCTACCGCAAATACGAGCGCAAGGGACGCGATATTGAAAAAATCCACGACCTCTCGGCACTGCGCATCATCGTGCCGACCATCGCCGACTGCTATCGCGTGCTCGGTATCGTGCATAGCCTCTGGCGGCCGCTCCCCGGCGAAATCAAAGATTATATCGCGTTCCCGAAGCCAAACGGCTACCAGAGCCTCCATACGAAGATTTTGACCGGCGACGGTGGCATTGCCGAAATTCAAATCCGCACTGAAGACATGCACCGCACCGCAGAATACGGCATCGCTTCGCACGGTCTGTATAAAGAGAACGTCGGGTACAAAGATAAAACGCCTGGAGGAGAACATTCTTCATATTTGCAATGGGTGCGGCAGCTTTTGCCACTTCTCAGCCGATTGCCGACACTTCGCTCCTCTTTGCCCGCCGGTGCAGCTGCCGCGAAAGAGGAGGAAAAAAAGGAGCAAAAGACCCCGCGTTGGCTCAAAGAAATTGCGGAGACGCAAAACTTTGTTTCCGGGTCAAAAGAATTTTTGGAAGACCTTAAAAGTGACTTCTTCAGCCATCGCGTTTTCGTTTTTACCCCCAAAGGCGACGTCATCGACCTTCCCATTGACTCAAGCCCGGTTGATTTTGCCTACGCGGTCCACTCCGACATCGGGGATCATATGGCGGGCGTCAAAGTGAACGGGAAAATGGTTGCGCTCGACACCCGCCTGCACAATGGCGACATTGTGGAAATCATTACTAAACTCTCCGCGCACCCAACCAGTAAATGGGTTGACCTCGCAAAAACCGCGCTCGCCCGCAAGCACATCCGCAATGTGCTTGAAAAGCAAAGTTCCAAAATAAAATGAGAAGCGAATCTTGTGCTTTGGAGGAACTTGATGGACGCGTCTCCGGGAAAGCACGAGGCTTGCATCTTTTCAAATTGAAAAATTCTTGATGGAGTAGAGGTCCTCTTCGTCTGATTTTTTCTCTTCTATCGAACGATCGTCGGCTGGCGCGGTAGAAGCCGTAGAAGCTGTTTCTGCCGCTTGCCGCTCCTCAATGTGTTTATTAAGAAGCTCATCGGGGCGGCGGACTTTGTTCGTTTGAAGAAGGTCAAGAATACTCTGTAGGTCGTCCGCCGAAAAATAGTCAATGACGATTTTTCCGCCGTGCACTTTGCGCTCAATCTGCACGCGAGTGCCGAGCGATTCGGTGAATTTCTGCTCGAGCGCCATAATTTCCGGGTCGAGCATGTATTCGTGCTTTCGAACTTTCTCGAAAGCAATACGCCGAGCAATCGCTTCCGCCTCGCGCACTGTGAGATGTTTATACAAAATTTCCTTAAAGAGAACCGTCTGCTGTTCCGGCCGGTCATTGAGCATTAAAATGGGGCGCGTATGCCCTTCGCTTAACTGGCCGATCTCAACCGCCTTTTGAATTTCCTCCGGCATCATAAGAAGCCGCATGGTATTTGAAACGTAGACGCGGCTCATGCCTATCTTTTTCGCGACCTCGCTGTGTTTGAAATTGAATTCATTGATCAAGCGGTCAAAAGCGCGAGCGCGGTCCATTGGGTTAAGGTCCTCGCGCTGAAGATTCTCGATGATCGCAAGTTCAAGTTTCGTCCGGTCGGAGTCTTCAGTGCTCCGAATGAGAACCGGTACTTGCGCAAGACCCGCAATTCGCGCGGCGCGCAGACGCCGCTCTCCCGCGACAAGTTCGTATTCAACCGCAAGCCCGCCATCCTCCTTCGGCACTTCCTTGCGGGTCACCGTCAGCGGCTGAAGAATGCCGTACTGGCGGACGGAATCCGCGAGTTCCTGGAGTCTCGCCTCGTCAAATTCCCGCCTCGGCTGAAATGGATTCGGTTTGATTTTATCGAGTTCAACCCAAAAAATGGAGTCGCTGTAAAACGAAGACATGATGAGACTATTTTATCATGTCCACCTCGCAAAAAAAATTGCGAGGTGGACATTTTGGCAGTATGATGCAAAAAATAGGTTCCTGCTGGGGTGTCGGAATGGTAGACGATCACGACTCAAAATCGTGTGGCCGTAAGGCCGTGAGGGTTCAAGTCCCTCCCCCAGCATAATTTGCTTCTTTGCTTGCACCCCCCCTATTTTTCCTATTTAATGCCTTCGGCTGAAAGCCTATCGTAGGCTTCACGTACATTAAAGGAAAAGGTCATGTTGGCCAGTCAACCCCTCGTTCCAAACGCTCCGTGGCTTGCTCCAAACGAGCAGGCGGAGGTCGTCGAACGCCTCTGCCACCACCGCCTCGTCAAGTGGGACAACAGGCGAACTCTACCGCTTGCAGGCGGCGGAATGACGGACGTCTACATCAACGAGCGCGATATGCGCAGTAGCCCCGCAGCCGCAAGGTGGCTGGCGGAGCTGTATGAGATCCCGTTCCGACGTCTCAAGCCCGACCGCTTTCTCGAGGTTCCGGAAAGCGTCTCCGGCCTTGCCGGCATTTTGTCGGCAAACACGAACATCCCCTACCTCACGGTCCGGAAGGAACGGAAGGAGGGGCGGGCAACCGATGCGTCGGTCATCGGCGAATCGCGGCCAGGCGAAAGGGTTTGCGTTCTCGATGACGTCATCACGAATGCCGAATCGAAACTGCCGGCGTTAATGGCGGCAAAGAGACTCGCCCTTATCGTGCAGGCGCTCATCGTGCTCGTCGACCGTCAGCAGGGCTGGAAGAAGAAGTTCGCCGAGCTCGGTATCACGGTTCCTGTGTGGGCGGGGATGACACTGCACGACGTGCGGTATCATCTCATCAACACGCTCGGCGTGATGGAGCGCTGCGACAAGGCGACCGAGGAGAAGAACATCGGCATCCTTGCCCTCGACAACATGGACTTCGAGGATATGCTTTCGCTCATCGACCCCTTGCGTCCAAGCGGTTGCATCATCAAGGTCAACGACTACGCGTTCGCTTATGGGTTCCTGCACGCCGTGCGGCAACTTTCGATTTACGGCCGCGTGTTCCTTGATCTGAAACTCAAGGACATTCCGAACACGGTCGCGAATACCTGCAAGAAGCTCCTTGCCGCTCCGCCGTGGGCACTCACCGTGCACTGCGACGGCGGCAAGGAGATGGTCCAAGCGGCAGTGAAGACGCTCGAGGGAACCGGCACGAAAATCCTCGGGGTTACCGTACTGACTTCCATCAACGACGGGGCCTGCAATAAGATCTACGGGTGTCTGTCGAGGAAGCAAGTTCTGAAGCTCGCTGCGATGGCCGACGAGGCCGGAGTCCACGGCCTTGTCTGTTCAGCGCACGAAGTCAAAGAGCTGCGGGCGCTGTATCCAAAGATGGAACTGATCGTTCCCGGCGCTCGTTCGCCGGGAGCTGCCACGAACGATCAAGAGCGTGTGGCAACCCCTCGCGAAGCCAAGGATGCGGGAGCGGACTACCTCGTCTTCGGCCGACAGGTGACCGGAAATAAAAACCCGATCGCCGAACTCCGACGCATCCACACCGAAGAGCTTGGGATTCAGTTGCCGAGCTGATACGTCCTGAAGCTGACATAAACTGGCGGCCCCTCGCGGGCCGCCATTTTTCTTTTTTGTGTTCTTTTTCCTTCTGCTCCATTAAGAGCGAGCCTTGTGCTTTGGAGGAGCTTGTCGCTGCGCGTCTCCGGAAAAGCACAAGGCGAGCGGCCCTTTATATTTTTCCTACTAAATCCAAACCCGGCTGAAGCGTATCGTCCCCGGGGTGCCAGTTGGCCGGGCAAACCTTGTTGCCGTTGTCGTGGACAAACTTTGCCGCCT
>MFLV01000011.1:99019-101423 GCA_001781435.1 Candidatus Kaiserbacteria bacterium RIFCSPLOWO2_01_FULL_51_21 | reverse complement strand
AGATGCCGACGGAGAGAAGCAAGGCAAGAATGATGGCTTTGAGGGAGGTGAGGAGACTGGTGCGAAGAGAAGTCATACAATGTTAAAGTTAAAAATTTTTAAGACGTGGTTATTATGCACTGGCCCGGAGCACCTGCGCCGCCAGGATTATTTGAAGCTCCGCCTCCGCCGCCAGGCACACTGCCGGGATTTCCCGTGCCGGTTGTTTTGCCGTCGCCCCCCTTTCCTCCGTAGAGAGATAATCCTCCATGGCCTCCAGTACTCGCTCCGGCACCTCCGCCGCCACCACCTATAGAGGAGCCGCCATTACCACCGGCATAAGCACCCCCGCCTCCGCCGTGAATGAGGTCTCCGTGGCCTCCATTGGTCATTCCGGCACTATACATACCGCCAGCACCTCCCGCTGCGGCATAGCGAATGACGGAAGTGAGAGTTTCAGATTGAACGACGGGATCTACAGAATCATATCTAATTACATGGGTAGGAGCCCCCTCGTTTCCAAAAATACCATAGGAGTCTTGAGTTCCTCCCGGATATCCAGGTCCCTCGGAACCTCCCCCGCCTCCGCCATAGTAGTTACCACCGCCGCCACCGCCGCCATAGGCACTTAAAATGCCTCCGAAGGTGGTCACGCCGCCGTTGCCTCCCGGATAACATACTCCTCCTGTTCCTCCTGCGCCGATAGTTGCGGTAACTGATGAGGACAAAGAAGAAGTGAGAACTGTTTTTTCGTTATATCCCCCGCCGCCACCTCCTGAGGCACAGGAACCTCCGCCGCCTCCGCCCCAGCATTGAATGCGAGTGAGTGTGCCAGCGGCGGGCTTTGTCCATGTGCCGCCAGGATATAGTATTGTCTGGATATTCATTGCTCCACCACTCGGCCACGCCGTAATACAATCAGTCCCGATGCAATACTTCGGCGAAGTAACCTTGGGATCAGTTCCGCCAAGCGCCTGGAGGAGTTGTGAGGCGACTGAGTTTTGTCCAATGAGGTCGGTTGCCGTGATGGAGCTCGTCTTTGTCTGCCCCATGCTTCCCACGTTAATCGGAGCCGGGGTGTTGTCGATTGGCGGGACGCCGGTCGGAGGTGCCCAGGCGGCGTAGAGGTAAGAGATGCCGACGGAGAGAAGCAAGGCAAGAATGATGGCTTTGAGGGAGGTGAGGAGACTGGTGCGAAGAGAAGTCATACAATGTTAAAGTTAAAAAATTTAAAAGCCGCCACTTGGTTCGATAAGACGTATTTTTTCCGCATCCGAAAGCGGCGGGGCAGCAGACTCTTTCTGATTTTGTTGTATAAGCTTCAATTTTTCCGTCTCGGAAAGCGGCGCCACGTCTTTCGTCCTCTCTTCAAGGTCCTGCATTAACAAAAGTTTTTGCTCATCCGTCAGTTTCTGGCTCATCAAAGCTTCTTCGAGGCTCGCTTGGCGATTTTTTGTTTGTAAAAATTGATATCCCACTATGAAAAGAACGGCAAGGAGAAGACAGGCTGCGGCGAGCATGAGAGGGCGCATTGATTTGCTCGAGTTGCTCAAGTTGTTCGAGCCAGGCTCCAATGGTGCGGCATCCATACAGGAAGTATACCCTGTTTCTCTCTTTAGCCATCTTCGGGGCTGTGGATTTCGCCGCGGCAATTGACCCCGTAGTGAATTTTGGCATCATGCCTCCGAGATAGTTAACCCAGTACCCCCAAACGCAGTTTCCCCCAAAATGCGACTAGCCCAGCTATACACTGGCACAAGCCCGACAATGTGGGATATACTGCATCAAATGAGATTTGCTTATAAAATAATATGACCACTTGCTCAGCTTTTAGCGAAAGGCAGACGGGTCTCTAACGGAATGAATCTATGGCATGACATCTCCCCTGGGAAAAAAGTTCCTGATGAAATAAACGTCATCATCGAGGTCCCTCGGGGTTCGCATAATAAATACGAAATAGACAAGGAGACTGGGCTTATCAAGCTTGACCGGGCAAATTATAATGCTGCGCCGTACCCTTTTGACTATGGCTTTGTACCACAAACATATTGGGAGGACGGCGACGCACTTGATGTTATGGTGCTCACAACATTCCCGCTTGTACCCGGGATTCTAGTAATGGTACGCCCCGTTGCACTCATGGAGATGACCGATAGTGGCGAGCCCGACAGTAAAATAATTGCTGTTCCCGTCAATGACCGAAGGTGGGACGACGTGCAAAACCTCAACGACCTGAACCAACATAATCTTAAGGAATATAAGCAGTTTTTTGAAACCATAAAACAACTCAAAGAAAAGCCAGCAGTTGTTACGGTACATGGGTTTAAAGATCGCACTGCGGCGCTCTCAGCTATACAAAAAGGCATCGACCTCTATCAAAAGCAGTTCAAGAGCTAAGATACTTCTTCAATCATCTCCTTGCCAC
>MFLV01000011.1:92380-98989 GCA_001781435.1 Candidatus Kaiserbacteria bacterium RIFCSPLOWO2_01_FULL_51_21 | reverse complement strand
GTATACTATCAAAAAGGCAATACTTAACAGCTAATCTCCGATAACAATGAACACAGCCACTTATAAGAATTGGATTCTTACGGGAGCCGTTGCCGCTTTGGCTCTTTTTCTGCTTGGCTTCTTTGCCGTAGCACGCGCAGAGACAACCTCCGGCGCTTCGACCGAGGGAGACTCTGCGGCCACCAGCACCTCGACCCAAATACGAGAACGATTAAGGCAACAAGAAGAAGACCTCAGAGAGAGATCCCGAGCGATACAGGAAAGACTCAATACCGAACGAGAAAACATTAGAACAATGGCAAGCACCACACGAGAGAAAATCAGGCAGAAAGTTGAAACTGCGGCGGCAGAGCGTTTCAGAGCGCAGGTTTCTATGGTTGTCCGGCGCCTCAATGCCGCTGTAGAGCGGCTCTTGAGGCTCTCCGACCGCCTTGAATCGCGCCTCAACAAGCTTGCGGATAAGGGTATCGACGTCACTGAGCCGCGAGCGCTCCTTGGCATCGCTCGAACAGAAATTGCAAATGCCGAGAGCGTTATCGGAGAAATGCCAGAAGCGGTTGAAGCAGTCCTTGGCTCTGACACTCCACGCGAGACTTTTAAGAAAACGCGCGATATCATAGATCAGGCAAAAGCAAGTCTCAAAAAAGCACATCGGGCGTTGGTCGACGCTATCGTTGCAACCAAAGCCGCCGGCGGCGTCAAGGCTGACGAAGCCGCGACTTCCACCGAGGCAGAGACTGACGATTAAGAACTAACAGACTAACGCAACATCCATGGATCAAATGAACCAGCCGCAGCAAACCGGACAAGTCCCTCCGGGAATACCTCCGCAGCCGAAAACTCCTAAACCGATCGGTCCCATTGTTGGAATTGTGGTTATTGTCATCATTCTGATTATCGGCGGTTTTTATTTGTGGGGTGAAAGACTGGTTAAAAATGGCTACCCGGGCAATGGCCAATATCAAACTGAAAACGCGGCACCAGACGCACAGACAGCAGCCCTGGAAAAACAAGGAACCTCAGACACCGCAAGTTCCATTGAGGCGGACCTCAAAGCAACCGACCTGGACAGCCTCGACTCGGGATTTGATAGCAGTGCGCTATAGAGTTACTTACGACTGACAACAGTTCAAAATTGCCCGCGCGTACGCGCGGGCAATTTTGACAACACGCAGCAGCCCTCGTACACTTTGCACTCATGTTCCCGTTAGAAGCCGCGGTCCCGTATATAATAAAGAAACTATGACAACCAAAGAGGTCGCACAACACAAGAATAATTTTGAGCAGCTGTTGCGGAGCGCGACCTGCTTCTAACGGGATGTATGAAAATCTCACCATCAAGGAACTTCCAAACTCCGAACTTGAGATAGGCGCCGAAATACCGCTTAAGCAGGTAGAAAAATACCAGCAAGAGGTTCTAAAAAAGATAAACGCCAGAGTGGAAATACCCGGTTTTCGCAAGGGTCACACTCCTGATGCTACGCTCATCCGCCACGTCGGCGAGGCGCAGGTCATGGAAGAAGTTGCCGAAACGGCATTTTCGGACAGTTTCCGGCAGATAGTTTTGGACAAGCAACTGGACATTATCGGGCGCCCCGAGGTAACCATCACCAAGCTCGCTCCGGGAAATCCCATCGGTTTTAAGATTATCACGGCGCTTTTCCCGAGATTTGAGCTTCCTGATTACAAAACACTTGCCGGCCAAGCACGCGCAGAACGAAAAGAAGTTTCAGTCGAGGTAACTGAAGCTGAAGTCCAGGAAACACTCAGACACTTCCGCCTGCCCGCCGGGGAGGCAGGGGGGCCCGCAGTTCCGGGAAAGGAGTTCGAAAAAGTTAAGGAGCCGGAGCCCCTTACCGAGGAAACAGTAAAAAAATTCGGATTTAATTCTTTGGCAGATTTTAAAGGAAGGATCAAAGAAGACCTTAAAAAACAGAAGGAGCGGCGGGCGGCAGAAGAGAAGCGGGGGGCTCTTGTCGAAAAAATTATCGCCGCAACAATCGTCCCCCTACCGAGAGTTGTTGTTGAAAGCGAACTTGAGAAAATGCTTAACCAATTCAAAGCAGATATCGAGCGCAGGGGTATGAAACTTCCCGACTACCTCGAAAAAATTAAAAAAACAGAAGAAGACCTGCGCAGAGAGTGGCGCCCCGATGCCGAAAAGCGCGGCAAACTCCAGTTCATCCTCCACGCCATCGCGAAGCAGGAAAACATCAGGCCGTCGGAAACCAACATTGAGCAGGAACTCGCGCACTTGCTTGAGCACCAAAAAGATGCCGACCCTCTCCGCGCCCGCCTCTACATTGAGCAGATGCTCACGAACGAAGCGGTGTTCAAATTTTTAGAATCGCAGAAATAGTTGCCAACGGCAGAAAAATTGTTATACTGCGTCCATGTTAATACCAACCGTTATCGAAAAATCACAATTCGGCGAGCGCGCGTATGACATCTACTCGCGGTTGTTACGCGAGCGCATTATCTTTCTCGGCGGGCAGATTGAAGACCATACCGCAAACATCGTTATCGCCCAGCTTCTGTTTCTCGAATCCGAAGACCCAAAGAAAGATATTTCCCTCTACATAAATTCCCCCGGCGGCTCGGTAACCGCAACGCTTGCCATGCTCGATACGATGAACCACATTAAGCCCGATGTCTCGACGGTCTGCGTCGGCGTTGCCGCTTCCGGCGCCGCTATCTTGCTCTCCGCCGGCAAGAAGGGAAAGCGATATGCCCTCCCGAACGCTGAAATTATGATCCACCAGCCGTGGGGACAAGCGCAGGGACAGGCAACCGAACTTGAAATCACGGCAAAACACATCCTTTCGGTGCGCGACAAACTCAATAAAATTCTCGCAAAAAACACCGGCCAAACACTTACCAAGGTGGAAAATGATGTGGAACGCGACTTCTTCATGAGCGCAGACGATGCAAAAAAGTACGGCATCGTCGACGAAATTTACAAAAATTCCCACAGCTAATAAAATAAGAAAAGCCGCCCCAACAGGGGCGGCTTTTCTTATTACTTTCTTTGGTGTTCACTGCTTTACGTAGGAGGATTGCGCTTTCCTAGGCTATACTGAAGGTTATTACTCATCGCTTTTTAGTATGCAATCACCAGTAAAAATCGCCAGCGCTGCCATCCTAATTGTTGCGCTCGGTGTCATTGGGTGGTTCTACCTCCCTTCGACAAAAACACCGGCCCCACCAGCACCAAAAACAGTCGGTATCTTGCAGTATCTGCAAGTAACCGGCGCCATGGCCGATGGATTCAAGAAAAAGATGGCTGAACTTGGGTATGTTGAGGGACAAAACGTTACATACATATTTGAGCGCTTCGATGTTCCGGCTGAAGGGACCGCAACCGCACAGAAGCTTCTCGGCCAGAAAGTTGATATGATTTACGCCATAACCTCGGTTGCCGGACGCGGCGCCCTTGCCGCAACGAAAGAGGCGGGTGTAAACACCCCTATCGTCTACGCGCATGCCAATAGTCCCGTGAGCGACGGACTTGCCGCGAGTTTCCGTTCTTCAGGCAACAATGCCACAGGGGTTGCCGTCAATATCCCCGAGGTCACCGCGAAGAAACTTGAATTTCTGAAGCAAATCAACCCCAACATCAAAAAAGTCCTTACCTTCGATGCGGTGTTTTCCGACCCTGCGCAGGTAACCGGTCTCGCCGAGCTCGACACGCAAGCGCCGAAATTCGGTATTACCGTCGTCAAATATAAAATCCAAGGCTCGCCGGGGCCTGCGGGAAATGCCGAGATTCAAAAATATATGCAGGCGCTTAAGCCTGGAGACTTCGATGCTTTCTTACAGCCAGCGGGTCCGGTGGCCGGCGACTTCGGTGGATTTAAGATATTGCTGGTTGAAGTAACGCGACTCAAATTGCCAGCTGTCTACCTCAATATACCGTTTGTGAAAGCTGGCGGCCTCTTCAGTTATGGCCATGACACCTTCGGTGTCGGCGAGCAGGCGGCGGTTATGGCTGACAAGGTTCTCAAAGGAACAAAGCCCTCGGATATTCCAATTGAATTCGCGGCGGCCAATGAACTCGACTTAAACTTAAAAGCAGCAGCTGAAATCGGCATTACCTTCCCCGATACAATGCTTTCCACCGCTAAGGTGAAAGTTACTCAATAGAGGAGAAGAGGCAAAGCCGAGGCAACCTTCTATTTCTGCCTCGGCGGAACACGTCCTCTCAGTGCGTGGTAAACTCAATAAAACTCTCGCAAAATAGAGAACTCTTTTAGAGCACTCGACAACCATCTTTCATCCTGCTAAGATGGAAATGAATCTATTATTTACGTCGTAA
Source organism: Candidatus Kaiserbacteria bacterium RIFCSPLOWO2_01_FULL_51_21 (assembly GCA_001781435.1). Lineage (GTDB taxonomy): Bacteria > Patescibacteriota > Minisyncoccia > Phycocordibacterales > 2-01-FULL-51-21 > 2-01-FULL-51-21. The sequence continues at coordinate 94,674 of MFLV01000011.1, read as the reverse complement.
TTGGAAATCACCGCCTTTATTCTGCCCCGCTTCCCCGTCTGAACGAAAAAGAAAGTGAAACTCATGTCTTCATTGTTCGCGCCAGAAAGTAATAGCGTCGTGACGCGCTTGAGCGTGGTCTAAACTTTCGTACGAAAGGCGGTATTCCTTGTTGGAATATGTCGCTTACCATTGTTTTTATTCTGCTCGGCATCGCCGGCTTCGGCGGTGTAGCTCTTGGTTATCTCTTACGCTGGGCATTGACGTTCGGCAAACGCGGCTCTGCAGAGCTCGAGGTTAAGCGAATGCTCCTCGACGCAAAAGAGGAGGCGAAGCGCATTACCTCCTCTGCCGAGGAAAAAGTCCGCGAAACACTTGAACTTGCACGCACCGAGTTCAAAAACAAAGAAGACGACCTAAAGCGCACCGGGGAGCGCCTCATAAAGAAAGAGGAGCTCCTCGACAAGCGCCAGCTTGATATTGACAGCGAGGTCGAACACATCAAGACGAAAATCGCTGAAGTAAAGGAAGTCCGCGACAAGGCGGAGGCTCTTTTTGTTAAACGGCAGGAGGAACTTGAAAAGATCGCGGGCGTTACGCCGGAGGAAGCAAAGACAGAGTTGATGAGAACGTTTGAAAAACAGTTTGAGCAAGATCTTTTGGTACGCATGCAAAAACTTGAAGTAACGGGGCAGGAAAAAATCGAGCACAAGGCCCGGGAACTCCTCACGACCGTCATCCACCGGCTCGGCAACTCGGTTGCGGCTGACGTCGTTACCTCAACAATTACCCTCCCTTCAGACGAGATTAAGGGAAAAATCATCGGCAAGGAAGGCCGAAATATCAAGGCGTTTGAGCGGGCAACCGGCGTTGATGTCATCGTGGATGACACCCCCGGCTCCATTGTTCTTTCCTGTTTTGATCCGGTCCGGCGGCAAGTCGCTCGGGTCGCCCTTGAAAATCTTATTTTGGACGGAAGAATCCAACCGGCAAAAATCGAGGAAACCGTGGCAAAGGCAAAGGAGGAAATAAGTAAGATTATGAAAGAAAAGGGCGAGCAGGCGGCATACGAATGCGGCATCTATAACCTTGACCCCCGCATCATTGCGATCCTTGGACGGCTCCATTTCCGCACAAGTTACGGCCAAAACGTGCTTCAGCATTCAACTGAAATGGCCCACATTGCCGGGATGCTTGCTGAGGAGCTTGGGGCAAACGTCGCCATTGCGAAAGCCGGCGCGCTTCTCCATGACATCGGTAAGGCGGTTGACCATGAAGTGCAGGGCACCCACGTTGAAATCGGCCGGAGAATACTCCAGAAATTTGGGGCTGACCCGGCCATCGTCCAGGCAATGCAATCGCACCACGAGGAATACCCGTATGAAACGGTGGAATCCATCATTGTCCAGGTTGCTGATGCCATCTCAGGCGGGCGCCCGGGCGCAAGACGCGACAGCGTTGAAAACTACCTCAAACGTTTAGGAGAGCTTGAGGCAATTGCTATGAGCTTTGAAGGGGTTGAAAAGGTTTTTGCCATCCAGGCAGGCCGTGAAATACGGGTCTTTGTCACACCGGATAAGATATCCGATCTCGAAGCGAAGGAGTTGGCCCGCAACATTGCCCTTCGTATAGAACAAGAGCTTAAATACCCTGGTGAGATAAAAGTTAATGTGATACGGGAAACCCGATCTATCGAATTTGCCCGCTAGCTAGATGCATTTCGAAGCCCTTGCGACCCCCGATTGAGCGGTATATTCGAGGGGAGACTCTCGGAGCGCGGCGACGCGAGAGTGAGCGACTTTTTCAGCAGAAAAAGTACGCGTACTCTCCGAGAATATGCGCGAAAGAGGGTTTTTGAGCCATCCCCACCGCCCTATTGCGCTAAAAACGGCTCAACGTATAATTATTTACGTCTCGGCGCACCCCGCCCTGACTTAGAAAATTTTCCGGTCGATATCTTTATCCATAGTTATTTCCGATACTATGAACAAAGCAAGCATTGTTGATAAAGTGCATGAAAAACTTGGCGGCACTAAAGTGCAGGCAGAGCAGGTTGTCGACACGGTATTTGACTCAATTGTCGCCGGTCTCAAAAAAGGCGATGAGGTCTCGATTGCGGGCCTCGGCATTTTCTCCACAAAAATGCGCCCGGCAAGGCAGGGTCGCAACCCGCGAACCGGGGAGTCCATTCAGGTCCAGGCGATGCGTGTCCCCAAATTCCGCCCAGCTAAAGCCCTCAAGGAAGCCGTGAAATGAGAGTTTAGAGTTTTCCATTGTGCAAAAAACCCGCCGTACGGCGGGTTTTTTGCTTCCTC